>CALDKO010000094.1 GCA_937898165.1 uncultured bacterium
CTGGAGTTCAGACGTGTGCTCTTCCGATCTGACAGATTATACGATTTTCCTAGTAACCATGGCTCTTGGTTTCTCTGCCCTTGAAAACACTCTTTATCTTTTACAACCTATATCGGAAAATAATTTAACATTCATATTATTCACTGGTAATCTACGATTCATTGGAGCAACATTATTACATACTATTTGTGTTGCAATTGTTGGAAACATGCTTGGAATTGCATTCTATGAAAACACATTAATGAAATGGGTACATGGAATATTTGGATTAGGTATCGCAATTGGTTTGCATGCAATCTTTAATTACTTTATACTATTGAATACCACACGCAGTATCATGATTGGACTTGCCGGTTTGTGGTTTATCGGAATCAGTGTGATCGTAGTATTCGGCCGCATTCAAAGATTCCATCTCTATCATGGTCAATTATCGCGTGACGCAACCTTATCATCTTAATCACTTTCTATTACTATGAAAAAACTTTCATTCTTCGAACGACTTACTGGAACCATTCGCATGCAGGATGATGAACCAGAAAATCGAATACATGATTTGGATCAAGATCTCGATGTAGATCAGCCAGTTCACGAATCAAAATTATCTCGCCTTCAAAAAATCTCATCAGCTCAATCAGATGATTATGGTGATACAGACATGGATCAAGAAGAAGCAGAGGCAGAACTCGCTGTTGATGTATTCTATAATGACCGAGAAATCGTAATTCAAACAATGACTGCAGGGATTAAAAAAGAACACCTTGAAATTATTCTTGCCCGCGAGGAAATTACTATTCGTGGACGACGAGACAATCCAAATACTTCATATACCAATGAATTTGTTATTCAGGAATTGTATTGGGGACCATTTGGACGGACCATTCAGTTACCGGATGAGGTTGCCATCGATGAAGCATCGGCAACAGAACACCATGGACTACTTACGATCAAGCTTCCAAAATTCAACAAAGGGCGAACTGTAAAATTGAAAGCTCAATAAAAAACACCGTGAGGTGTTTTTTATTGTTTATATATATGTGCCGAGACCCGGGCTCGAACCGGGGACCTATTCCTCTTCAGGGAAGCGCTCTACCAACTGAGCTATCTCGGCGAGTGAGGAGCAACATAAGGATATGTAATATATTTATGTTGTCCGAACGATACCGAAAGACTAACGTATTTCGATAAATGTCCTAGTAAAAACAGAAAGATAATTCTCTGTAAAACTAAAACAGAATAGCAGAAAACTGCTTTAAAATCAACTATTTTTTGAGTCCTCGAATTTGATCTGGAATGGTCCCAAATTGTATAAATGTTTTTTCAACTTGTGAATATACATCAACAAATTGATCAACATATGGTTGAAGGAAATAATAAACACCTAGAGCAGAACCAATTGCAATGATGATAGTAATTGTTCTCCAATACATACTGTATCGCTGACGACGATCAATTTTTTTTAATAAATCATGATTTACTTTTGTCAGCTCATACGTTTCTGTGAGCATTTTTTTTGTTGTTTCATCCATATTGGATTAGTATATCATATAAATTTTGTAATAAAAAATCACCCATAACATATTGTATGGGTGATTGTATTTAATTAATGAAGTTTGAAATTACTGGCCATATTTTGATAGTATTATACCAAAACCAAGTTATCGATAATAATCCAAAAATAAGTAGAGCCGGTGCTGGGTATATTTTTTTGTCAAAATACAGGTAAAAAATATACATGACCATACCAAACCAAAGGAACGATATAAGTAAACCAATTGTTGATGCAATAGTATCGCTCCATGAAGAATAATCATCAGTACCAGGTATAACATTACCTTCTGAACCAGCTGTCCAAAAACAAAAAACAAGATATTTGCTGATTGTGTATTTTTGAACAAATTCCGTTGTATTTGGCTGCATATCTATACTGCCATTATTATCTTTTACATGGTCTACGTATAACCACATTACTAATCCAATCACAAAACTCGCAATAGCAGAGAATGTGAACATATAAAGGAGTATTTTTCTCATTATGAACTATTTAATTAACAATTTAAAAATATAATAACAAATATATCAAAAAAGTCAATATTTTATAGAAAATATCATTTTGTGCCCTCACCCCGAATCGAACGAGGATTAACTCCTTAGGACGGAGCAGTTCTATCCATTGAACTATGAGGGCTTACAAAGATAACGCCAATTGGCGTTATCTTTTTCTAACTATGCAATATGTAAAGCTTCAGAAATAAGTTTTTCACTGAATCCAACCATAACTACGGGATCGTGACCTTCTTCTTCTATTTTAATAACAGGAACACCCATTTGTCCTGTCATTTCAACCATTTCTGATCGAGCCACCAAATCTTCTGCTACATTGATATCATGAAATGCAATGTCATGTGCTGCTAGATAATCTTTTGCTGCATGGCAGAAATGGCAAACCGGTGTAGAGTAAATTGTAATTTTTTTCATAATCATTTTAACTTAGGAATAATAGACACAGTATATCATTAGTTGAAAAGATTCACAATTTTGGACCATATAGCCCCAAAAAAACCTTTTTCCTCTTCAGTTTCTACAGCTTCAAGTGCTTTCTCTTTTTTATCATTATCTACGATCAATATCATCTGTTCACCCTGTTTTACCACACGATACCGGTCCCGAATTTCTTCCTCTTTTCCACGTTCTGTTGATAATGCATCAATGTTTTTTTGCAAATCCATTTCATGTTGTTTTACTTGAGCCAATTCATCACGATAATCATTACGAATCGATTTTGCATGTGCATATTTTAAATATACTTTGAAAACTGAGATCCCGAGTAAAATACAAATAATGAAGAAAACCACGATCCAAAATCGTGTATAAAAAAAACTTTCTTTGTGATGACGGATACCTTGCATAGTGATGTTATTTTGTGTAGTATACCATATATGAATATTTTTAGAACAAAATACAAGACCTGGATTAAATGGGTATGGCGAGTAGTTGTTGTTTTAGTAGTACTTTCTATGACCGCATTTTTTGCAATTAAATAATCCCTCGTAAATAAAAACCTCACATGTTGTGAGATTTTTATTTACGCATCATTTTCAAGAAAACATCATGTGGAATATTTACTTTCCCACGACTTGCCATTTTCTTCTTCCCTTCTTTTTGTTTTTCTCGTAACTTCATTTTTCGAGTAATGTCACCTCCATACATATGTTGGGTTACATCCTTACGAAACGCTTTTATTGTTTTTGAGGCAATAATGCGCCCTAATGCATACCCTTGAATTTTAGATTCAAACATTTGCCGAGGCATAATTTCATACAATTTTTCAACCGATGAATCTGCCTCCTCTACTGCACGTCGTCGAGCCACCACACGTGTAAATGCAGCTACTACCTCATCTGCAATCAAAATATCCAATCGAGTTACATCTGCTTTTCTAAATTCTTTTATATCATATGCAATCGATGCGTAACCCGATGTTGCACTTTTTAATGAGTCAAAGAAATTTCGCATCAACTCACGAAGCGGCATCAAAATATCAACCTTTGTTCGTCCGTCTCCGAATGTCTGCATATCAACCACATCACCTTCATGTTCATGAACCAGAATTGAGATCGCCCCCAGATAATCGTTTGGTGTCATGATGTGAAGTTCTACCCAGGGTTCTTCCACTGATGCAATTTCTCCATCACTTGGGAACATATGTGGTGAATAAATTGTTTCCTCTTTTCCGTTTTTTAATTTCACACGATACGTAATACTTGGCATCGTTACAATAATATCAAGTGTAAATTCACGTCGTAATCGTTCCGTAATAATTTCCAAGTGTAACATTCCAAGGAACCCACAACGAAAACCTCGCCCGAGTGCCCCTGATGTTTCCTCTTCATATGAAAACGCAGAATCAGATAAACGAAGTTTTGAAAGAGCTTGTTTTAATGTCATGAAATCATCCTGAGATTCTGGATACACCGACGCCCACACCACTGGTCGTGGATTAAAATATCCAGGAAGTGCTGGTAACGGCTTTTTAACACCAGTAATAGTATCACCCACAGATGCAATACCTGGTTGTTTAATACCGGTCACAATATACCCTATTTCTCCGCGAAAAATGGCATCTCTGGCTGTTTTTCCGGGACTAAAGGTTCCTACTTCGAGGACACTAAATTTCTCGCCTGCAATAGCAAAACTGACCTGATCACCTCGTTTTAACATACCATCAAACATTCGAACATATACAATCACACCCTGGTGGTTTGAGTATTCGAAGTCGAAAACCAGCGCCTTGATTTCATCGTCTGATTTATATTCAGATTGTGGCGCTGGAATTTTTTTAACCACATGATCAAGTAATTCTGAAACACCCATTCCAGTTTTTCCGGACACTTCTAAGATATCATCAATATCACATTCCAATACTGTTGCGATTTCCATTTTTATATCATCTACGCGTGCTAATGGCGAATCAATTTTTGAAACTACGGGAATGATAACTAACCCTGCAGCTTTAGCCATTTCAAGTGTTGTCAAAGTCTGCGCCTGAACACCTTGTGTTGCGTCAACTAATAAAATTGATCCCTCTACTGCTTTTAGTGCACGAGAAACTTCATATGAAAAATCAATATGCCCTGGTGTATCAATAAGGTTCAATAAATACTCTTCACCTCCTGATGAAAAGTTCATACGTACTGGTTGCATTTTAATTGTAATACCACGTTCTCGTTCCAATTCCATTGAATCCAAAACCTGGTCCTGCATTTTACGTTTTTCAATAGTATGAGTCACTTCCAACATTCGGTCGGCCAAAGTTGATTTTCCATGGTCGATATGTGCAATAATGCTAAAGTTTCTAATTTTTGATAAGTCGTGTGCCATAATATATGGGCATACTACCATATTTTTGCAATAAAAAAAGCCTTTTTAAATTAAAGACTTTTTCAAAATTCTAATTATCAATAGCACTCTGATCGATAATAACATTCGCTTTCCAGAACTTTTTCTTGAAGGTTCCAAGGAAATCATCCATATCTTGATTTTTAAACAATGTCATAACAATCACAAACACTACAATACCAACCACCCCTGATAATAAACCTTGTGAGAAAATACCCCAAAAACGATCCTGGTTAACGTACGTAGCACTCAGGTTCAAAAAACCATACACGACTACCCCCATACACAATGATGCCGTAATAGTTTGCAATGTTGATCTAATAATTGGAAAAGCGTTGGATTCTGGAAAATCTTTTTTGAAAACCGCTACCAAAGTAAAGTAATTAAAGATATTTCCAATTGAAAACGCAAGTGGTAATGCAAGTAATGTAATATTAGTCACACCATCCAAACGTAATACACTGGTGAAAAAATGAGTAAATTCAGGTAAGTAGTTAAACATAGCAATAAATACAAAAGCTAAGCCAATCGTTAGAATTTCACCCAAAAAATTCATGAGAAGAGGTTTTTTAGTATTCCCTGCTGCATAGTACCCTCGCACAAATAAATGTACCAAACTTTGGGCAACTAACCCGATCATGAATAACGCCAAACATGCTGCCGCCAAACGCGTATCATTCCAGGTGAATGAATGGGACCCTAAAATAACACGAACAATTTGCGCGCGTAAAATAACAAACAATACTGTAATTGGTACAGACCAAAATATAATTTTCCTCGTTGCATGAAAAATATATTCTGCAAATTTTTCACGTTCTTTATCGTAAAAATATTTTACCAACATTGGAAACGATGCAACGGAATACGATATAGCAACAACTCCAATCGGAACATTTAACATATTGTTTGTTAAATTAAAAATTGAAATAGAACCTGTATCGAGCGTTGAAGCTATCGATGTTAACATCAACGCCGTAAAGCTCGACATTGATAATCCGATAGTTCGCGGAATTGATGTTTTCACTATAGACGCTAACTCAGAGAAACTAATCGCTGTAGTAAATCTTGGAAGGAACCCAATTTGAACTAACGTTGGGATTTGAATTGCAAGATGAAGAATTGCACCTATAACCACACCAATGGCAAGCCCCGTAACACCAAGGAGAGGGTACATAACAACAATTCCAATAATAATTCCAATGTTATACATTACTGGCGATAATGCAGTCACGAGGAATTTCTTAAACATCTGAGTAACAGATGAAAGCATATTAGAAATACCAATGATGATCGGCTGAACCAACATTAATCGTGACAATGTAACCAAGGTATGTATTTCCTCGCTATTAAATCCAGGAGCAATCAACTTTGCAAGCCAAGGCATTAATATAAATATAATAATACTAACCAAAATCAAAAATCCAAGAAGTACAGTAAACACTTGATCTAAAAATTTTCGAGCATTTTTATAATGATGATCATCACCATTACCATATTTTGCTGATAAGTACGGTAGTAAAACAGTAATCGATGCAAGTGTTGCAACAGAAACAAAGAGAAAATCAGGAATTTTAAACGCTGCATAATACACATCCAAATGCGCACCTGCCCCCAAATAAGTTGCTAGTAATCTGTCACGTATTAATCCCAAAACCTGAGAAACAAGAGTAAATGCGCCCAACAAAAAAGCGGCCTCATTAATGCCAGAAGTTCTGTTATAGAGCATTAGAAAGACTCGCTTCATCATAAATATATATCTACGTTAACTTGATAATTATTGCTTTGGTTTTGCAGTTGGGGCAATTTTTGCAGGAGTACTTGGTGTTGTAGTGTCAGGAGTTTCAACTACTGCAGTGACTGATCCACCTTTTTGTGCGCGGACTTGTTCAATAAGCTTATCAGCCGACGCAGGAATTTGTTTTTTCAAGAAATCAAAAATCTGTGTTGCTTGATCTGTTTTCCCAAGCGCTTCATAAGAAACACCGAGATATGCGAAGGTAATCGGCTGGTTACGATTGATAGATAATGAACGTTCAAATAGTGAAACCGCGTCATTATATTTTCCTTGAACAAAGTACAATGTCGCAAGTTCTGTTAATAATCCAGGGTTATTTGGATCTATTTTAAGAGAATTTATTAATTGAGTTTCAGCATCTCCATAATTTTTTGATTGTATATCTTGTTGATATAACCATAGATATGCATCAACAGTTGGATATTGTGCTATTGATTGCTGTACTAAAGTTTTTCCAGCATCAGTGTTTCCTTCTGAAACAGAAAGATTTGCAAATAGTAAATCCAAGGTTCTGTCGTTTGGTGATAATACTTTTGCTTTATTATAAGCCTCTCGTGCACGATCACCTGCGCCGTCAACTTTTAATTCTGTAAAGAATTTATATACATTTCCTGATGCTACCCAGTTCTGATAATTTTTTGGATCGAGTTTTGTACTGATATCTGCATATGACATAGCTACAGAAAGTACTCGTTGAATTTCTCTACTTAATACATCTTTTGATGTGTTTTGATCAGGAGTAATATTTTGTACCTGTAACAATACTTGATTAGCAAGAGTTCTGTTATAAAAATCAGTTGCCCACAATTGATTCGCACGCGATAACTGATCTATTCCTGTTGATCGATCATTTACTGAAAATGAACGTAATCCTGAACTATATGCAAATACTGAAGCTGTTTGACGAACAGTAATATAGATAAAAGCTCCACCAATGAAAATCAATACCAAGATACTAAGAATACCAAAGAAACTAGTTCGAGGATCATGAACAAAATGAATGCGACGTGTCTCTTCATCAGAGTGATTGATACTCCATAAGCCTCCAAGAAATATCATCCATAATACCAATAGACTAATTCCTGGATAATCAATAACAGTAATAAATGATAATAACAGTGAACCAACGATAATTAACATCCCTGTAAATCGTTCAGAAGAATCCTCAAAACCATTTTTAAATAATTTAATATATTGTCCGATTAATAATAACAACAACATTAAACACACTATGATCCCTAATATTCCAGTCGTAGCCAATACTGTAGAAACAAAACTATACCCAGTTGAAAATTCCACTGCACCTGAATCTGTACCTGATAATGCAACAGGTTTAACTTTGTTCCATAGATGCGCAAAACCATTCAATCCAGCACCGGTGATTGGGTTTTCTTTTATAGATACAATACCAGCATTGGTAGTTGCAGTAATGTTTGGATAAATTTCACTGTATGACATTGGGCGTACCTTTGCGAGAGGTGAAGTGATAACACCACCAAACAAAAATCCAACAAGAATAACAATAAATGTTACTAGACTATACCATGGAGCTGGTCGTCCTTTTTCATATGACGATTTTTCAGAATTCCAATAAGCAAGTGAGAATATATAGATAGAGATAACAATTAATATTGCTCCAGCTAATACCCATACCCATGAAATATTAGATAGGAACAGGCCAATAAGAGCAAAACCTCCTACAGTGAAAGTAATCCACTTTGCAGCTTTTACAAATTTACCCATTTCCAAACAAACCACCGCCAAAACAACCATTAGTAGTGAAAACAATGCAAAATCAGTCCAAGAACCAACCAGTGATGATGTTAGAGTATTAAAAAACCCAAATGACATAAATGCTGGACCAAAAATAATTCGCAATATGATGTGAATGAATGTGATAACATACACACCAGACATTACTAACAAAATCCCAAGAATGTGAGAGAATTTTTTAATTGCAACACTAGAAACATAAAATATAACTACTAGTGAGAATAATAATGCAAAAGATGGAGCTTCACCTAATGTACCAAACAACGCATTCCGTGGCGCTGAAGCAAATAAAGAAGAAACAAGCATTACCAACAAGAATGCAAAAAGTGCCCAGGATGTTTTTTTATCAGGCAATGAAAAATATCCATTTTTAAGTGATTGCACCGCAATAATAATTAAAAGAATCCCTGCAAAAATAGGAACTAGTAAATTTTTAACAAATAATCAAATAGATTATTTAATTGAAATAAGCAAAAAAATGATTCTGTATCATCAGTATAAT
>CALDKO010000095.1 GCA_937898165.1 uncultured bacterium
TTTCCTTGCTCAAGATTTGGAACAATATTTCCCATCACTGGTATCCGATGCTCCAAACGGATTCAAAACTGTTTCATACGGTGGTATGACTCCAGTATTAGTTCAGGCAATTCGTGAAATGAATTTGAAGATTATTGAGATCAATGATATCGAAACACCAAACACTTGGCGTGATTCATTGAATGCATGGTTTGGGAATGTGGAGAATGGGATTACAGAATTCTTTAGTAAAAAAGTTTCTACAGAAGAATTGTGTGTAAAAGATTCTGCGGGTCAGACATGTATTACACGAGGTCAATTGGATGCATTATTGAATGGTCAAGGAATTCAAACTCCACAGCCATCAAATCCAGATCCTGTAATATCTCCTGATTCAACCAGTGAAAATACTGGAGATGAAACAGTAGGTGGTTCAGATGAAAGTATAGATATACCATCAACAGATGAAAATAATGTAGATTCATCAGGAGACGTAGTATTAACTACAGAATAAAAAGTCAGTAATAATACTGGCTTTTTTTATTACTCAAAAAATGGTAGGGTAGGGATATGTTAAATAATAGGTTAACTATTAGAAACTCACATACGCCTGCAGGTGACCAACCTGTGGCTATTGCTGCATTGGTAAAGGGATTAGAGAAAGGAATGCAAAAACAGACACTCCTCGGTGCAACTGGAACAGGAAAGACGTTTACTATGGCAAACGTGATCGAAAAAATTCAGAAGCCGACACTTGTGATTGCGCACAATAAAACTCTTGCTGCACAATTAGCTCAGGAGTTTACTGAGTTTTTTCCAGACGCTGCGGTTCATTATTTTGTGTCATATTATGATTACTACCAGCCAGAAGCCTACATGCCGATGACGGATACATATATTGAAAAAGATGCGCAGATCAATGAAGAAATTGACCGACTTCGTCACGCATCGACACAGGCATTGCTGACACGCACAGATGTAATCATTGTGGCATCTGTATCATGTATTTACGGATTGGGAAGTCCGGAAGAGTACAAGCAAATGAATTTGATGTTACAGGTTGATCAAGTGATTACAAAGCGTGAACTCATGGAAAATTTGGTTCGTATTCATTTTTCTCGGACTACTGCCGATCTAAGGTCGGGTGAATTTCGCGCAGTTGGAAATCGTGTTGATATCATGCCAGTATCTGAGAAATTTATGATCAGTCTGACATTTTCTGGAAATCAAATTGGAATGATCCAGATCATTGATCCAGTTACGTCTATTATTTCAGAAACTCCAAATGAGGTATTCCTATTTCCAGCAAAGCACTTTTTAACTGAAGGTGATAAAAAAGACAAGGCTATAAAAATGATCGAAAAAGAAATGAAAGATCGTGTAAAATTATTTGAAAAAGAAGGTAAATTGCTCGAAGCAGAACGTATCAAACGTCGAACACAGAATGATTTGGCAATGATGCGTGAAATTGGATACTGTAGCGGAATTGAAAACTATTCGCGACATTTATCTGGAAAAGGAGCAGGTGAACCGCCAGAAACATTGATTTCTTATTTTCCGCATGACAAAAATGGTAAACCAGAGTTTCTTACAATTATTGATGAATCACACGTGACATTACCACAATTACACGGTATGTATGCAGGAGATGCATCACGTAAAAAAACTCTTATCGAATTTGGTTTCCGTTTACCATCTGCTGCTGATAACCGACCGTTGCAATATCATGAATTTGAAAAGAGAATTGGTCAGGTGATTTATACAACAGCGACACCAGGAAAAATTGAAATTGAAACCTCTGAACAAGTAGTGCAGCAAATCATCCGCCCGACAGGTTTGGTTGATCCATTAGTAGAGGTTCGACCGGTTGTGGCAGCTGGAGATTTTCCAGGGCAGATTCAGGATTTTATCAATGAAATTGAAAAAGAAATTACACGCGGCGGAAAAGTACTCGCAACAACACTTACTAAAAAAATGGCAGAAGATCTGACAGATTATTTGAAAGAACGAAAGATTGCCTCTGAATATTTGCACAGCGATATTAAGACGATTGATCGTATTAAAATTATTACAGAATTTCGTCGGGGAACATTTGATGTATTGGTTGGTGTAAACCTGCTCCGTGAAGGACTCGACATGCCAGAGGTATCATTCATTGGGATCCTGGATGCTGACAAGGAAGGTTTTCTGCGATCGGAAACATCTCTGATTCAAACGATCGGACGCGCAGCGCGAAACGTGGATGGTCGTGTGATTCTGTATGCCGATCATATTACAGGATCGATGGAACGAGCAATAGGAGAAACAAAGCGCCGTCGTGATATCCAAATTGCATATAATGAAAAACATGGAATAACACCTACTACGATTAAGAAAAAAATCCAAGATATTACAGAAGGTATGGAGTCGTCACATGATAAAGCGGTGAAGGCGAATATGAATATAGATGCAGAATTATTTGCAAACAATCCAAAAGAATTAATGAGAATCAAGGAAATTGAAATGAACGATGCAGTGTCAGAACTTGATTTTGAAACCGCTGCAATTTTACGTGATGAGATTCTCAAGATCAAAGAAAGTTTAGGAGAGGTAAAAGCAAAAAAAAGACCACGTCGAAAATTTTGATTTTTCTAAAAAAACTATGCTATAATAAGCATAGTTTTTTATAGAATTATGAAACAGAATTCTACACCATTTTTTTCATTTATCGTTCTCTTAATTGTATTTCTTGGAGGGTACGGTTATTTTGTGTATGCGGCCGCACCGCCAGGTGGTTATACTCCAGGTCAAACTCTTAATCCAGATTGTGCACCAGGTGATAGTGATTGTATTGTGGCTTTATCAGGAGGAGGATTAATTACTGCTGACAATGGATTAACCGCTACTGGTTCTAATGTTCAGTTAGGTGGAACACTGACTCAAACTACAACTATTGATCAGGATGGTAATGATTTTACTTTGGCAGAGACTGTGCCTTCTACTAACGGGATGTTAGTTTTTGCTCAGGGTCTTACAACAGTTACTGGTTTGCCTGGAACGGTACAAGGATACATTGCTTCAAATGGGGATGCAGCACGCAATATTTCTTGGCTCAATACTGGAGATGGAAGGATGCATACCTTGGCAGGTTCTGGTGATCCTTCTCTTGTTCGTGGTGGTACTGAAATAACTACTTCTTATGATCCAGCAGATAATACCAGCGGTCTTATTAGTCTCTATGCATTTGATACACCAAATACTCACGTAACACGATTCCAAGTTACTCCAACATATATTGACGCTCAACTTGACCCTACTGCTGAATTTAGATTAAACGGTGACCCAGGTGCGGCTGGGTATGTGTTAACTTCTAATGGAGCAGGTATTGCTCCTGTTTGGCAAGTTACCCCAATATCAATTAATGGTTCTACGTTATACTCATCTGGATTAAACGGTACCGGAAACACTAGTGGTAATAATATTTTTCTGGGTGAAAATGCTGGTAATGGCGCAACAGGAACATACAGTGGAAATTTCTTTGGACAAAATGCAGGTAATGCTGCAACAAATGCTCAATATTCAAACTTTTTAGGATTTCAGTCAGGGTATAATGCATCGAACGCTGCAAATAGTATTTTCATTGGTAAAAATGCTGGATATGGTGACTTGGTAAACAATACCGTTTCTGGTTCATCAATTGCAATTGGTGATAGTGCTGGAACTGGTGGATTTT
>CALDKO010000096.1 GCA_937898165.1 uncultured bacterium
GTGTTTGATCGCCTGTTCCTGGGTCAGGAGTCGGTTCAGGAGTTGTTCCTGGATCGGTTGTTCCTGGATCCGGTGTTGGATCTGGAGCTGGATCAATAGTTAATCCTGGCACCACACCTTCAAATATTTTTGGATCCTTTACTGATAATGCTGACCAAGAGAATCTAATATCCCTTGGAGCATTTTTATTTATCATTATGGTAAATCCATTCGTAGATTTATTGAGTACAATACTTTGAATTCCTGCTGCAAATAATTCCTCTGCTGCAGCATCATCAATACCATCCTCTGTTTCAAATGAAATTGAACTATTTACCACCGGTGTTGCAATATACTCATGATCAAATGTCACATCAACTTTTCTGGATCCCTGTTTAATAATCGCAAATCCTGCAGTATCAGTATTAAACAATGGTGGTACTGTGAATTCTGTATTTCCTGTAAATAATACATTTTGTGCAAATGTCGTTGCATTATCAAAGAATGATAATCCATTGAATCGTGATTCTCCGCCAAATGTTGCATTACCGGTTACTGTTAGATTTTCCATCGTAACCACATTATCTACTGCGAATATTCCATTTTGGAGCGCAGTTTCTATCGCAGTAATTTTTGCTGCGACTTCATCTGATTTTGTGGTGAATTCAGTATCCTTTGCAATTAATGCATCACGATCAGTTTGTAACTGTGTGATCGCACTTGATAATGTGTTCATACTTTCCACTGATAATTCCAGAGTTTCGCCCGTTTTATTACGTAGTGTCACCTTGGTTGCATCAATACTATCCGCTGTAACAGTTGGAGTAATAATCTCAAGTCCTGCAGCAACACGGTCAACATATACATCGGAAAGTGTAGAACCTTCTGTCTGTTCTGCTTTTTGTGCCATAAATTGTGCCAATAGTGCCTGAGAATTATAGGTCGGATGATCTAATGTTACTGATCCATCTTCTGCGGTTACTTCAACAGGGTTCAAAATATTTTCAAGTTTTGAGCCATCTGAATACGAGTTATCAATAAATGCTGAGACTGTGCCTATTCCTTCACCACTATAGTTACCGAGTGCCCGCGCAACGATTGTTCCTGCCTTGGTTGCTTTTATTGCAATACCCGGATTCGTTGTAGAAAGTGCGAGTGAATCCCCTGCAGCAATCGGCCCATTTTCAGTACTAACCTTTAGAGGTACGCGTCCCACCAATGCAACTGGTACCCATGTTTGACCAGTATCCTCTACATCACTCGCTTTTTGTAATCGTAATCCTGGGTTAGTTGAATAAATTCCAATAGCAGGAGTCGTTCCGTCTGCTTTCATTACAAAGTCTACATTGTTTGGATCGATAGCTACAATATCACCTGGCTCAAGTGTCTTGTCGTAAGTTGGAAAATCTTCGGCGTAGTCGAATGCTCCTGTCGCCAAGTTCACGGAGTGTGAAAATACGAATTTACCAAGACGACTATTGTTGTCAGTCGACTGATCATCAGAAGTAAACATGATTGATCCTAAGTTTCCACTTCCAGAGTCGAATCGTAATGCATTTGATTGCGCTAAATATTTATACCAATAATATACTGATCCCGTATTTCCAGAATCATTAGTACCTATATACAGATATGTTC
Source organism: uncultured bacterium (assembly GCA_937898165.1). Classification (GTDB taxonomy): domain Bacteria; phylum Patescibacteriota; class Minisyncoccia; order Phycocordibacterales; family UBA1006; genus CALMMZ01. The sequence continues at coordinate 1,618 of CALDKO010000096.1, forward strand.
CGGTACCGGAAATATTCATTGGCTGAATCAGACCTATATCATCAACGTTAGTATCTGATCCAAAAGTACCGCGTGTTCCTATCAAGTTGAAGTTATCCGCAGCAGCTAATGACGCGTCATATTCATAAATGGCACCCGTGTTGGTACCTGCACCTGTCTGGGTACCAACATAGAGCCTCCCTTGATATGGTTTCAATATTATTGCATCAATATTAGCTGTATCTGAAGAAATTATTTTACCTGAGGTAGTGGTCATTTTTAGAAATGGCGAAGCTCCACCAAGTCCTGTAAATCCTGATTTTAACATATAGATGTTTGCAGCATTTGCTTTACCAGTAGTTACCCATAGTATTCCATTATATACAGCCATGGAAACTACATCAGGTTCGCCAGTTGTACCAGCAGCGAACGTACCTCTTGTAGTATTTACTAATGTCCAACCTAAATCATCTGCAACTGCTCCACTGTAATAGAATACTCTCCCTGTTGTAGAACCTGTTTTAACTCCAACATAAAGCTTACTACCATAGACCTGCATCACACCCCCATCACCGTCGGTGGCATCTGCGACTAAGATTTCTCCTGGCTGAGCCCCGGAAACACGGAAGAATACAGACGCACCAGTACCGCCCAAATAACGATATACCTCCATGGCGTTTGTTTCTTGGGTAATAATATACAACTGACCATTGTATACTGCCAGATCATCAACTCCATCGATAACGGTCGGACATGCAACCGTCAAACATCCTGTTGCAAACTGCCCTTTGGTAGTATTGAGCAGTGTCCATGTTGTCGTAGAAGAATCACCTGTATCAGCATTAGTACTGGTGAATACACCAGCTACATTAGCTCCGGTTTTTGTTCCAATAACCAGCTGATCATTGAACACGGTCATATTAAACGAGTCAATGTTCGCAGTATCACCAGACTGAACTTTACCTACTGCACTAGTTACCAATGTCCATGTGGTTCCACCATCATAACGATACACACCTGCGGTATCTGTTCTACTTGTAGCTACAAATAATTTTCCTTTATAAATTGCAGATGCTGTAGCACCAGTGACACTACCCTGTGCACCAAAAGTTCCTGCAGATGAGTTGGTGGT
>CALDKO010000097.1 GCA_937898165.1 uncultured bacterium
ACCAAGGAATTATTCCTTGATTTTCTTTTCGTCCACTATTTGCCCGTCTGATAAATAAATAACTCGGTCGCAATATACAGTGTATTCTGGTTCATGAGTTACCATAATAATAGTTTGCCCCATATCGTGAAGTTCCTTAAAAACCTCCATTACTGATTCGCTGGATACATTGTCGAGGTTTGCAGTTGGTTCATCGGCAAATAATATTTTTGGATTATGTGCAACCGCTCGCGCAATGGATACACGTTGTTGTTCGCCTCCCGACATTTGACTGGGTAAATTATTTTCACGATGCCCCAACCCAATTCGCTCTAATGACTTTTTTGCAATATCTAATACCTCTTTGTCAGTTTTACCCATCATCATCAGTGGCACCATTACGTTTTCAAGAGCAGTTAATTCCGGAACTAATGCATAATCCTGAAAAATATACCCCAGATTATCTAATCTAAACTTTGTGCGGTCATCATGAGATAAATTAGTTGCATTTACGTCATCAATGAATATATCTCCCGCTGTTGGGTGATCCAGTAAACCTAGTTGATACATAAATGTAGATTTACCTGCTCCTGATTTTCCCATAATAGCAACAAATTCTCCATCCTTAATCTCGAGAGAAACACCTTTAAGTACCTGTGTCTCCACAGATCCATTTTTGAATGTTTTTACAATGTTTTTTGCAGTAATCATAATTAATTATCGTCCTAAAATACTATCCAGTGTGTTTTTATTTACAATCATTCGTGCTGGAATATACCCTGCAAATAATGTAACAATTAATAACAAAAAGAATCGGATTAGCGTCCCTCCAATCGGAGCAGACAAAATTCCATCAGAGAATGGGAAGTTAAGCGGGTGGGCTTGGAAAAAAGGAACTAATAATACATAAATAATTATAATTCCAAGTACAGAACCAACAACTGCATATACAAAAGATTGTAATATGTATGCAAATTCAATTGCACCACTGGTAACTCCAATCCCTTTTAAAATCCCAATATACTTACGCCTGGTAACTGCATTAATAAAAATAACAATGAAAATAGTAATCGATGCCACAATAATACCAATTAATCCAATCATATTTCCTAATAGTCCGAACGCAAGTTTAATCTGATTCAAGAAATCTGGGATAGCCTCTGTAGCAGTTTGAATTTTTGCAAATCGATCAAATCCGTATGCATATAACGCATCACGAACAGATTCATCGGTTACCGTTCCATCAGTCATCACAGCAATTTCATCAGCGTTCAGGCTTGGTCGTTCTGCAAATTGTAGAAAATCATTTTTGGTAATAAATGCACGGAATGATACTTCTCCTACTTTTGATTTAATAATTCCTTTTACAATGAATTCTTTTGTTTTTCCGTCCACGGTAACTTTTACCTTATCTCCTGGATATACTCCGTCCAACGATCCAAATCCATCTCCGAACGCACTGGAAAACCGTCGTAATAATGTTGACCCCATTAATATATAACCACTTTCATTTTCATTTAAATATTCGCCCTCGATAACATATTTTGATAGATTGGTAAGATTGTCTTCTTGTGCAACATCAATACCCAACAATGCGGATCCTACAGTATCACGTTCAGTATTAAAATCCCGGCGTGTTAGGTAATTTGCCTCAAAATTTGCGCCTGCACTGTATCGTTCGTTCCATTTTGTAACACCAGCAATCGTTGGTAGTGTTTTCAAAATATCCTGCGTATTTTCAATATATGGTTTCCCAGATAGTTTCGTAATGATCACGTTTCCTGTATATTGCTGTCGGTTTGCAATATTTCCACCTTCAATTAGTCCTACTAAAATACCAGAAACCACCACCATGTTCAAAAAGGTCAGCATCATAATAAAAACAATCAATAATGTCGTCCAAATGTTAGCACGGCGTAATTGACGAACACCCAGAAATGTTCCGACACGAATAGTAGTAAGGAAATTTTTCATATAATATAAGCTAGTATACACAAAAAACTGAATTTTGAGAAATAAAAATAAGACCTGGAAGTCTTATTTTTAAACACTATTTTGCAACTGGTAGTGATACAACATCCCCTGCCACAAGTCCTGAAATAATTTCTGTTGATCCATCTGACCCGCGTATACCAACTTTTACTTCTCTTTCAATAGTTTTTTTATCATCAGTTGTATCAACAATATCTACAAAGAATTTACGTTTTACTTTATCTTCACGAATATAGTTTCCTGGAATGGTTACTACATTTTCTTTTTGTCCTACAATAATTTTTACGGTTGATGTCATTCCAGATCGAATACGGTCATCTTTTTCTGAAAACAATACCGTTCCCTCATACACAGGGACACCATCAATAATAGTTTCTGCGGGATTAATAGTTGCTAATGTTCCTGTAAAAATAACATCAGGTCCATATGCATCCAGGGTTATATCAACTGGAGTATTTGGCATGACTCGTGACACATCAATCTCTGGAATTTTAATTACAACCTTATACTGATCTGTAGCCAACATACTTACACCCGGTGATGTATCTTTTGAAATACCAATAGTTGATTCACCCTCTTTTAGATCTACTGATGAAATAGTCCCTGAAAAGGGTGCAATAATGCGACGACGGCTCATCGCTGAGGCAATTTGACTCATACTGGCTTGTGCCTGATCTACTCGCGCTTGGAGCACTGACGCTGCATCACCTGACACATCAGCACGTGCAATTTCAATGGCACGATCGCGTGCAGCCAAAGCTGTTTCGTATGCATTTTTAAGTGACGCATATGATGACGATCGATCATTAGGAACTGGAACTACCCATTTTGCATTTGTATATGCTGTTGCATTTGGAAATTGAATAAACAAACCTTTTGTTCCGAGCGGTACGCGTGACGTAACTGTTAATGGTGTATTTCCACTTTCTAGTCCAGAATATTCAATTGATGCACCTGTATCAGCTGCTGATGGATAAATTCGTAAATTATATGTTCCAGAAATATCTCCCTGGTATGATCCATAGATAGTTGGAGCTTCTTGGTCTGCAAATACGTCATCAGGATATGCTTCTAAATTCCCATACAAATTTCGTTTCGCGGTTTCAACGATCGCATCTTGTTCACGAGTTACTTTATCCAAGTTTGTATTTCCTTGATTCAAGTTAGCCTGTGCAATAATCAATCCTGCACGAGCACTGGCATATTGCGCACGTAAATCACCCATTTCAAGCTCTGCTAATATCTGACCTTTTTTAACTTGTTGGCCTTCGGTAACAAACACCTTATCTACTCGTCCTGAATCTGCAAACCCCAAGTTTACTGAATTAATTGATTCTGTACGCCCTGAAAGAATTACTTCATCTACAATATTTTTAGTAACAACCGTAAAAGGCGTATTCACTGTTCCTTTTTGTGATCCACTAATAATAGAAAATAATATAATACCAAAAACAATAACCCCAACGATTGTTTTCTTTCGATGATTAATCCATAAAAATTTACTGGTAGTTACAGATTTATTTTTTGCCAGTACTGCAAGGTCTTTAGCTTGTACAACTTGTTTTTTGATAGATTCCATATGTGCGGATTATACCCTAAAATGGGTATTTGGTAAACAAAAAACCACCCAATATATTGAGTGGTTTATTATGCTAATTAAATTATTTCCCTACAATTAAATCTACAATGTCGTGACTGGAAATATTAAAATCTTTATACCACGGATTATAGTCTATTGCCTGGAAAAGTATTTCCAAAATTTCGATTTTTGTTAATTTACGAAATAATTCTTTTCTTTTAAGATCCATTTTTTTACCTTCGAATAATTTACCGGTTACCATTAATGAATATACCGAATAATTTGATGGTGCAACGTAATGCCAACCATCCGGCTCCAGCATTTCATACCGACAATTTTCAGTAAGAAGTAATTTACAATCAATCGTTTTGGGAGTTTCATTAGTTTCCGAATGACCAATTCCCATTTCATATTCACCGTGAATAATTTTGATCGCTGATTCCCAAGGATGATAATGCCATAATGCTTCAATATTTGGTTTGCACGGTTGAATTTTATGTAGGAAAACTCTTTTGTCTTCTACAGGAAACCAAATACGACTTACAAATGGTTTGTAATCATCAATATACATGGTTCTTATTTCGCCATTTTTTGCTTTATCAAAAAGCAATTGAGGAAGGCAATTCTCCACATTTTTGAGGAACTGTAACATAATCTTTCTTTTTTACTATTTATAAACAAAACGGAACTAATGTCAATGCTATACAGATAATAAAAAAACACCGTTATGGTGTTTTTTTATTATCCTTTCTTTGCACGTTGTCGAATTGATTCTTGAAGAATTTGTTTTCGCAAACGAGTAGATTTTGGAGTGATTTCCAAATATTCATCTTCGTTCATTAATTCCAATCCTCGTTCAATATTAATTTCCAATGGTGGAATAAGGGTAATTGCTTCATCAGTTCCTGATGCGCGCATGTTGGTAAGTTGTTTTCCTTTCGTTGGGTTTACCGCCATTTCATCACCTTTTGAAGTGTTTCCGATTACCATACCTTCGTATACTTCCACGTTAGGCCCAATATACAACACTCCACGTTCTTGGAGATTTCCAAGTGAGAATGCCAACACTTTTCCTGTTTCCATAGAAGTCATTGATCCAGCTAATCGTTTTTGGATTGCGCCAGCGTGTGGTCGGAATTCCAAGAACCGTGATGACATGATTCCTTGTCCTCGTGTATCTACCATGAATTGTCCACGGTAACCGAATATTCCACGTGTTGGACCTTCGAATACCATACGAACAGTTGCTTCGTGAATTTTCATATCTTTCATGATAAATCCTCGCATTCCAAGTTTTTCAATAACTACACCTTGGTAATCGTTTGGACAATCAATGGTAATTTCTTCGAACGGTTCATGGGTTTGACCGTCGACTTCTTTAAAGATTACCTGTGGTTGTGACACTTGAATTTCAAAACCTTCACGTCGCATGTTTTCGAGTAATACCGCAATGTGCATTTCACCACGACCGAACACTTTGAAACCTTCAATTGATCGTTCACTACTTGGTGCAAAATCTACTCGCAATCCTACGTTTACTTCCAATTCTCGTTCCAATCGCTCACGAATCTGTCGGGTCGTTACGAATTTTCCTTCACGTCCTGCAAATGGTGAGTTGTTTACCAAAAAATCAAGTACAATAGTAGGTTCATCAACGGTGATAGCTGGCAACGGTTCTGCTGTTGCATCGGTTGCAATAGTTTCTCCAATGAAAATGTCCGCAATCCCGGCAATCATTACAATGTCACCTGCGATAGCTGACTCAACTTCTTTTTTCTGAGTACCTTCAAACGTAAACAATTTTGTAATCTTACCATTTCGAGTTTCTCCGTCAGGTTTTTTAATAATTACGTTTTGTCCGTTTTTAACAATACCTTCATATACACGTCCAACTGCCATACGTCCAAGAAAGTTATCATATGCAAGGTTAAATGCCTGCATACGGAAAGCTTTTGAGGTATCGTTCGCTGCTGGTGGAACTTTTTCAATAATAGTGTCAAATAATGGTTCCAAGTTTACCAATTCATCAGACATTTCACGTTTTGCGGTCCCGTCTCGTCCAATTGCGTATACAGTTGTAAAATCCAATTGTTCATCAGTTGCACCAAGTTCCATAAATAATTCAAATACTTCGTCATGAGCCCGAGAAACATCTGCTCCTGGTTTATCAATTTTGTTCAAAACCAAAATAGGTTTTAAACCAAGTTCAAGAGATTTTTTAAGTACGAATCGAGTTTGCGGCATTGGACCCTCCTGTGCATCCACAACCAACAATACCGAATCAATTGATCGGAGTACACGTTCAACCTCTGAACCAAAGTCGGCGTGACCTGGTGTATCTACAATATTGATTTTTGTTTTTTCACCAGTTAATTTTGATGTGTAAAACACTGATGTGTTTTTTGCATAAATCGTAATTCCTCGTTCTTGTTCTAGGGCATTACTATCCATAGAAACACCTTCTTCGCGCATTCCACACTGTTCCAGCATGTTGTCAGTCAAAGTTGTTTTTCCGTGGTCTACGTGTGCGATAATTGCAATGTTTCGAATTTCCATAATAAGTTAAATAATATAAATAATACTGGGTAACTGTACACGAAAATTGACAAAAAGTCTAGTGTTTCCTATACTAATTAAAAATCACACCATGAATAAGTATCAATTAGTCTATTTTGGTTATATTGAACCAATTATAGAGAAAGTAACGTATGTAAAGCATTTTGTTCAAGCAAGATTGCGTTGGATGGATTTAAAATTATTTCCCCCAAAAAATTGCAAAGATCACAGACTAAACATGGATTATTTCATGTTGGAAACCCTCCCAAAAGAAAAAAGGAGTAATTATATAAAAAATTTGCAAAAAATAAGAGACACTACCTGCAGGAATAACTGCAAAACACATTAGTTTATCTAATGTGTTTTTATATTACAAATATGTTACTATAATACATATGGAACAAACAACTACTATTTTATTAATTATCCTTGGGTCGGTTTCTGGAATATTAATTTTATTGTTAATCACTATTGGCTTCCAGATCTGGAAACTGATCAGAACATTACAACGTGTTGCTTCTCTTTTTTCTGATGAAGCCGACCACATGCAAAAAATTATTAGCAAGGTGCGAAACAAGGTCCACAAAATCCTTGAATAAAACTTATCCACAGAAACACACTAAAATGTGTTTTTTGTTTTGTGTTATACTCATGGATGTAATCAATGAATAATTGGTGAAATTTTATTAAGTAATCTATCTGTCAACATATGAAAAAAGAATCTTCAAACATTGGTGCAAAATTAGGACTTGCCGGACTTGCTGTGGCAGGAATTGCAGGAGCATATTTCCTGTATGGTAAAAATGGTGCGAAAAATCGAAAAGCTGTGAAAACATGGACATTACGTGCAAAGGCAGACGTTTTGGAAAAATTAGAAAAAGCAAAAGATGTGAGCCAGGATACATTTCATGCTGCGGTAGATGAAATTTCATCAAAATATGGTTCAAAGGTAAAAGGTATTAACCCGGAAGATATCGCAGCATTTGCAAAAGATCTAAAAAAACACTGGAAAGATATCAAGTCAGAATTAACTCCAAAAGCGAAACCTGCTGCTAAAAAAGCTGTAAAGAAAACCGCTAAAAAATAAGCCCTATAAGGGTTTTTCTTTTATGTGAATTAAATACTTGACAAAATATTAATAATATGCTAATATACTATTAATCCTATAAAAACAAAAAGATGGCGAAAAAGCTCGTCCGCATCGGCTCCTTTGATTTTGGTTAGCACCAAGGCAGGAAGCCAAAAAACAATTTAACAAACCGATTTTTAAACCTTTAAATTATTTCTATGAAAAAGCTCAGGTAAAACATATTATATTTTAATGGCGAAGCCACTCTTGCCGCGACTCTGATGTATCAGATAGCGAGGGTGGTTTTTTTATTTCTCAAATTCCCTTTTCATGATACTATAGTCAGATATGGAAGACGTACCAAAAGTAACACAAAGCAATAAAACATTCCGACCGAAACGAATGACATTGGAAGATATTCGAAACGGATGTATTAGTTTATATGGACCAGATAATACAGAATCACAAATCTGTGTAGTAAATGAAGAACTCCGCCAAGGAATCGATGCTATGGTAGCCGTTCCAAAATCAATTACGATTTTTGGTTCAGCGCGAACACCTGAAACTGACGAATATTACCAAAAAGCAGTTCGTATATCAGAACGCGCTGGACGTGCCGGTTTTGCAACAATTACCGGTGGTGGCCCAGGAATTATGGAGGCTGGAAATCGTGGTGCACATAATGTACACAGTGAATCTGTTGGGATGACTATTAAACTATCTACTGAACAATTCACTAACCCATATGTAAGCAACGAAATTCCTTTTTATTTTTTCTTTACCCGAAAAACTGCTATGCGATTTGGATCAAACGTGTTTCTCTTTTTCCCAGGAGGATTTGGAACGTTGGACGAGCTTGCAGAAAGTTTAACACTGGTTCAAACTGCAAAAATTAATCGAGTGCCGATGATATTGGTTGGTGTTGAATTTTGGACACCCTTGCAAGATTTTATTAAAAACCAAATGCTTGCAAAAGGGATGATTTCAGATTTTGATTTAAACCTCTACACAATTACTGATGACGAGGACGAAATCATGAGAATCATCATGGAAGCGCCACACGCAGCACAGGCAAAATAAAAAAATACTCACCATTGGTGAGTATTTTTTTATTCAACCGTTACTGATTTTGCTAAATTACGCGGACAATCAGGATCATACCCTAACGCAAGAGTTGCATAGTATGCAAACAATTGTGTTGGAATTACGGTCAGCAACGGACTTAAAAATTCTTTTGTTTTTGGAATAGTGATCACAATCTGTTCATCGCTTGAAATTAGTTCACTGTCTGGTGTTGAAATAATAATTACCTTTCCGTGACGGGCACGAATCTCTGCAACATTATTCATGGTCGCTTTGAATACTGAATCATTCGGTGCAATAACTAATGTTGGAAAATCTTTATCAATGAGTGCAATAGTTCCATGTTTCATTTCACCACTTGGATATGCTTCTGCATGAATATAAGAAATTTCTTTCAATTTTAATGCTCCTTCTGCTGCAACAATAGCATGATACTTTCTTCCTAAATACAAGAAGTTTTTCACCTGTGCAAATTTGGTTGCAAGATTTTTTATTTCAGTTTCTTGATCAAAAATTGCATCGGCTTTTGCTGGTAAATCCAGTAACTCCTGAATATATTCATTCCGTTTTGCAACAGACAATCCTCGTTGTTGCCCCATCCATAAAGCAAACAGGTTTCCGCAAACCACCTGGCCTAGGAATGCTTTTGTTGATGCCACGGCAATTTCAGGTCCAATGTTACAATAAATTCCAGCATCAGTTAGTCGTGGAATCTGTGTATCAGGAACATTTACAATTCCTAACATCAACATGCCTCTGGTTTTCCATTCCGTCATCAATCGTACTACATCAGCAGTTTCTCCAGATTGGGAAATACAAATCAGAGCTGTTGTTTCTGGATCAAATACAGTTGTACGATAAATATATTCAGATGCAACAATAGCGTTTGCCTGGATGCCTGCAATTTCCTCTAATGTCATCGCAATAATCTGAGCCGCATGATATGACGTACCACAACCTGCGATAATAAATCTATTTATTTTTTTAAGTCGCTCCTGAATTTCTGGTTTTTCAATTCCCCCTAACACTATCCCTTGATCCAGTGTTGCACGACGACCAATAGCATTTCTAATTGTATCACCTGCCGATCTCATTTCTTGATACATCCAGTGTTTACCTGTTTTTTCCGAAACCTGATGACTGGTATCTAATACTCGAATTTTAAATTCCTGTACCATTTCCCCTGCAAAGTTTTTTGTTTGTTCCACACCATTCATTCCGAACTGAATCATATGACCTTCAGGAACTTCCTGGTACGTTTGCGCATATCCATGAAATACAGATGATTGTGATGCTAAATACGTAACACCTGTGTGTTCATCGTGTGACCATAAAATTGGATTACTACCACGTCGTGCAACAATAATAGTATTAGGTGTTGTTTCATCCATTACCAAAAATGCAAAACGCGACGTAATCCCTAATCGTAAAATTGCTTTTTCAACTGCTTCAAAAAATGGTAATTCATTTCGATAGTGATCAACCAGTACTGCAAAAACTTCTGAATCTGTTTCAGATGAAAAAGTATGGCCCAGTTCAATTAATTCCTTTTTTAATTCCTGATAGTTATCAAGGTCGCCATTGTGCACGACTGTAATTGCACCAGATCGATGTGGGTGTGCGTTTTGCTGACTCGCAACACCATGGGTTGCCCAACGATTATGTGCAATACCAGTTACGCCGGTTAGATGTTTTTGTGCAACTTTTTCCTGTAATGTTTTTAAATCTTTTGGACCAACCTTAATAATATCTGCACCTTGTACCGCAATACCATATCCGTCATATCCGCGAGTACTGAGTAAATCTAAAGCACCAGACAAGAAGTCTGCGGCATGCTTTGCATTGATAATTCCTGAAATTCCACACATATGTAAAAGCATAGCATGAAATAAAAGAAAAAGAAAAAACCTTATTTTATAAGGTTTTTTCTTTATAATAGTCTTTCAAGAATTGCTCCTTGAATTCATAAAAATTTTCATTGATCAATGATTGACGAATATCTTCAACTAATTTGTTTATGAAATATAAATTATGAATTGACGCGAGTGTTCCTGCGAGCATTTCATCTGATCTGAATAAATGCGACAGATATGAACGCGTATACGATTTGCATGTATAGCATCCACAATCAGATTCAATCGGGTCCAACGATTCGCGATGTTCGGAGTTTTTAATATTGATTTTTCCTTGCTTTGTGTGAAGACCACCGTTGCGCGCGATTCGTGTTGGAGCAACACAATCAAACGTATCACATCCATTTTCTACACCAAGAAAAAAATCAATAGGTTCTCCAATTCCAAGCAAGTGTCGTGGTTTGTTTTCTGGTAGAATTGCATTAACGATTTGTAATGTATTCCCCAAATCTTTTTTCGTGAACGATCCACCAATTCCAAACCCATCAAACATGTCACCTTTTTCTGTTGTCATTTCTGCGAGAATTTTTGCAGATTCAGCACGCAAATCTTCAAATCGTCCACCTTGTACCACACCAAGAAGTGCCTGAACTTTTTCACTATCTAACTCATTATGTCGAGTCAGGCTACGCAACGCCCAACGATGAGTTCTATCCATTGCCTGCTTCTGGTATTCATATGGTGCCATTGGACTGGTGCATTCATCAAATGCAAAAATCATATCCGCGCCCAGATTCCACTGAATTTCCATTGATCGTTCTGGTGTGAATCGATGTACAGATCCATCCTTATATGATTTGAATGTCACTCCATCTTCGTCGATCGTCGCTAATTTCCCCAGTCCACCGTTTTCATCCGCAACATCTGGTGCTTCTGGAATATAATTTTCAATCGCCTCTTCTGTTGCAACTTTGGTCACACCTTTACCCATTGCAGCACCCAATGAAAACACCTGAAATCCACCACTGTCGGTCATGGTTGGTCCAGTCCAATTCATCATTTTTGGAAAACCGCCATGTTTTGCAACGATTGCATCGCCTGGTTCCAGATACAAATGATATGTGTTTGCCAGTACCACCTGTGCGCCCAAATCTGCCACCTGTTCAGGTGTGAGCGCCTTTACTGTGGCCTTTGTACCAACTGTTACAAATGATGGTGTTTGGATAACTCCATGTGGCGTATGAATTTCACCGACACGAGCAAGCGTTCCTGGAAGTTTTTTAGTTATTTTAAAGTTGAATGGTGACATAGTGTTCATATTACTCATTATAAATAAAAAAGAAAGACTTTAATCTTTCTTTTTTATTTATAATATCTCTAATAGCTCTGGAATTGATTTTTCCGAACCTTCGCCATCAAAATGACCCTTGTCGGTGAATTCATGATAAATAGCGTTTGGTAATTCTTTTTTTACAATCTCAAATGAATCAATATTTTCCTCATCATCAGATGATGTAAAAACATGTAGATTAGTTCTGCTTGATAAATTTTTATCAAATTCAAATTTGAAAAAGTCTGTCGTAAGTTCTTTTTGTGTATCAATCCATGGTGCAACCAAAACTACTTTTCCAGGATTGATATTTTTATTTTCAGAAAGATATCGCAACAAAAAACCGCCTCCACAACTATGCCCAACCAGCGTCGTTTCGCTTGAGATATTTACCTGATTAATAACTTCAACCCATTGTTCATATACCGGATCATATGGTTTTGGAAACTCTAACGTCTGACACAATTGATCTTTCATGGCTAATTGTTTTTGCAACCAAGGTAACCAATTTGAATTGGAAGGACTTGGTGTTTCTGAACTGTAGAACCTATCTTTGTATGGTGCGCCATGGATTAAAATTGTTTGTTTCATAATATATATTTTACCAAAAAACCACCTGTTTGTCAGATGATTTTTATATATCCTCACGCGAATAAGATTTTATTTCCATATCCATTACTTTGTGTATTTCTCGTTCTTTGCAGTAATCAGCGGTATGGGTACGAATATATTCTATGGCCATTTCTCTATCAATTGCTGCAAGTTCCAAAACTTTTCTTTTGTAATCACCAAAATCAAGAAGTCGAATATGTGTTCGTGGATCATACGGAGTCACATAGGTTCGCTCAAAATTAATTTGCAGATATTCGTGAGTTTCCCAATCAGAAATAATATATTCTTCATCATATAAAAATTCACGAAATTCACGCGTTGCACGAACTCGATGGTGACCATTTTGTACCATCAATGTTCCATCCTCAAAACGAGTAATAGCAATAAGCGGTGAAAGAATCCCTTCGTGTCCATGTCGTGTTAACGATTGGTTTTCACTGTATGATAACAATCGTTCAACAGACCAAATACCACCTGTCTCCAGATGTTGCTTCATCGATTGAATTTTTTTATGATCTATAGATTCCTGCGATACTAATAATTTATCAATTTCAAGCATATTATTTTACTACTCTTACAAATTTCAATTCCTGTACATTTACTGGTGTTCTAGCAAGAACTGTTTGATATGGATCACGTTCATCAAATTGAACTGTTTTAATAATACCAAATACAAAATCTGAAAATCCTGGTAATGTCATTACATCGCCATCACGAACTTCCAAATCGCGAGGAATATGCAGTTCAAAATTACCACTTCCCTTTCCTTCTACCGGAACCGTAATTCCCAGACGTGTAATCACCGCATCACCTTTCCAGAAACTTCCAGAAATCAATGTTCCTTCTGCACGATTGTTTGTAACAACATCAATCGTTGCAATAAAACTGTTTTCACCCGCAATTACACGATCACCGATTTTGATTCCGTCATCACTACC
>CALDKO010000098.1 GCA_937898165.1 uncultured bacterium
GGTGATCATTTGGCGTTACGACCTGAAGGAACTGCTGGTGTAATGCGTGCATATTTAGAACATGGAATGCGAAACCTTCCCCAGCCTGTATCATTATATTATTCTGGAGCATTTTTCCGACACGATAAACCTCAACGTGGACGATATCGGGAATTGCACCAATTTGGACTTGAGGTAATTGGAACAGAGAAAAGTATTGCTGACGCACTCATCATCCAAACATTTGTAAAAATATTGGAAGAAGCGGGTTGTCCTAATGTAGTAGTCGACATCAACTCTATTGGTGATAAAGATTCACGAGGTGCATACATAAAAGCCTTAACTGCTTATTATAAAAAATATGTGAATCAACTACCTACAGTTGATCGTGAACGATTAAAAACAAATCCACTTCGGATTTTGGATTCAAAGGAAGCAAAAACAATTGAAATCAATGAAGAAGCTCCAGATTCAATTTCATTCCTGACACCAAGTGCAAAAAAACACTTCAAGGAAGTATTGGAATATTTAGATGAGGCTGGAATCGTATATCGCATTAACAAAAACCTTGTTCGCGGACTCGACTATTACAGTCACACAGTATTTGAAATTATTGAAAGCAGTGATGATCCAGAAACAAACGGACTCGCATTAGGTGGTGGTGGACGATATGACGGACTTGGAAAAATGCTTGGGTCTAAAAAAGATATTCCAGCTGTAGGTGCAGCGATTGGAATGGACCGAGTAATCGACGCAGCATGGTTTAAGGATTTATCTCCACGAATTATGGAAGATCCACGATTCTATTTGATTCAATTAGGATTCGAAGCAAAGATCAAAACACTCGCAATTTTGGAAATTCTGCGCAAGGCAAAATGCCCCGTGTATCAATCATTATCAAAAGATAAACTTGGATCACAATTGGCAGCAGCTGAAAAAATGAACGTGCCGTATGTAATTATTTTCGGTCAGCGTGAAGCTATGGACGGAACTGTAATTATTCGCAATATGGCGAACCGTTCACAGGATTCAGTAAAAATTTCAGAATTGATGACATACATCAAGAAATTGAAATAACAAATAAAAAACACCTGTTGGTGTTTTTTATTATGAGATATTTTCATTAGTCGAGCCTGTTTCTTTTTTATCTAATAGTTCACGAATCGATTTCGCGGTTTTTGGCTGAACCTGCTCAAAATATGATGCAGTTTGATTATCTAATGATCCATCCAAAACTGATTTTGCATATTGCTGTATATGACTCTGTTGAATTTTATTTTCATCAACTTCTGCAATCTGGTAATACTTTTTCTTTACGATAGATTCCTTACTTACCTCTTTCTTTTCTTTTGCAATTTCAGTAACTGGTACAAACAATGAAACATTGGTAATAATTCCTTTTTGGGCTGCTCCAGCCTCAATCTCAATGAGATCTTTTATTTTTGTATTTTTTTTACCATCTAACATTGCCTCACTAAGCATGTCACGATAATTTGAATTATATTCACTATAGCCTAATTGACCATACTCGGTTGATCCACACATGATCGGGTATGGAATATCTTTATTTTTTGTAGAATTTATTTCATCAATAACTCCATAAAGACTTCTTATATAATTTTGATTATAGCAAGATTCAAAGATAAATATCGGAACATCCTTAACCCCATTATCAAATCTTTGTTCCAATGCCATTGCAAATTCATTTGGTGATACATACTCCTCTTTTCCTGTTTCAATAACTTTACCCTCTTTATTTGGAACTCCTTCAGTAAGAAATATACCGTCTGGACTACCATGTGCTGTAATAAAAACAGTAAGGTTTTTATTTTTTGAAATATAATCAAAAAACATATCTTTCTTTTCCTGTAGATCTTCTGGGGTATTCAAAGAAGATCTTACCGTATATATCTCTTTTGTTCCCTGAGATTCAATCGCATTTAATGTCTTTTCATTTCCAAAACGTGTTCTATCACTACCTTTTATAAGAGGGTTTGTATATATTTCATTATGAGCAAACACTAAAACATTTCTATTTTTAAATAACGATTTTTCCAACAATTCTGGATTATTGCGAATCCTTATTGTTTCATTAAATACTTGTTCGAAATTAGCTATAGTTGGATCTAATCTAGAAATATACATATTGCGTGCAATACGCAAAATCCATTCTTTTTGTTCTTCTGGATTGAATTTATTTAAACAAACGGGAACATTTTTAAATAACTCCATTTTATTAATAACGTTTTTAATAGCTGGATCTTCTGCAAATTGAATTAGATTAACTTCATTTTTATTTGTAGTACGTGAAATTACAGCGTTGAACGGCGCCCATTTTGTTGAAAGTAATTTCTGGTTTAAATCTCCCAGGTGATCATCGGAATCGGTAATTGAATCAAAATCTTTCTCCAAATCCAATAAATTAACTTTTTTATTATCACTATAATAACTTAAAATTGATTCTGTGGTCTTAATAATATATTCTGAATTACTGGTGCTTTCTTTCTTTAAAAAGAACATAAATCCTTGGAAATAATCTTCTTGGTGAATTAATTTATCAACATTATTACTTTCCATTAGGAAAAGATTTCTTAGCGTAAAACCATATTGCTCAAGCGTATCTAATTTTTTAATAAATTTAGCATCCTCAAGAATAGGTCTCCAATATGATTCAAAATTATCTTTATTAACCATTACTTTCATTTCATAACCACCT
The DNA here is from genome assembly GCA_937898165.1 of uncultured bacterium. Taxonomy (GTDB): domain Bacteria; phylum Patescibacteriota; class Minisyncoccia; order Phycocordibacterales; family UBA1006; genus CALMMZ01. Next base: position 2,696 of record CALDKO010000098.1, read on the forward strand.
AAGGGAGATTGTTCGTTAAATAAACTCAAAACTTTCCTATTTTTTTCATCATTTAAAAAGTTTAAAAATTCCTGTTGTTGCGACACGGTGTCACACTCTGCAATACTTTCATTAAAGAAAATATTTCGATCATCTAGTATCCCGGTTAATTTTTTAAAATAGGAACTATTATATATTTTATCAATATTAGTACCTGTATGTTTCCCACGACCAGTAAATGGTTTATAAGTTTTATCTAAAACAAAACTAAGAGCTTTTGGATAATCAGGATTATCCAAACATTTAAATCCTTCTCTTATATCGATAAACTGTGCTGGAGGGTTATTATTGCCAGAAAATAATTTTCGTAATTCTTTTATCTTTGGAATTATTTCTTTATTAAAATTATCAGAGGCAATCAACTCTTGTATTTCTTGACTATGTCCTATGGATATAATATCACCAAAACTTACATCAAATTCATTATTAATAGAAATAATCTTTTTTCGTACTTCAGGATTAAAGAAAAATTTATAATACTGTATTTCACTATTATCATGATCAGAATTCAATACCATCATCAATCCATGTAATTCTTTTGCATTTAATATTTTAGAAAAATCATCAGCCAACCCTTCAGATTGTACTGAATTAATTTTATCAAAAGAATTTTGAATTGAAACTATATCTTCATGTGAAGTATCTATTGAGTGCTCTACATTAATAAGTCCAAG
>CALDKO010000099.1 GCA_937898165.1 uncultured bacterium
AATTACAACAAAATAAAAAAGGCCTGCTATTATGCAGGTCTTTTTTATTAATCCCAATTTAATGAACCACCAGTTTTATATTCATTAACACGAGTTTCAAAGAAGTTCTTTTCCTTTTTCAAATCGATGATTTCTGACATCCATGGGAATGGATTTTCTACATTATACACTTTATCCAAACTAATTCGTTCCAATCGTCGGTCAGCTGTGTATTGTACATATTGAGCAACCGCATCAGCATTCAATCCTAAAATTCCACGTGGCAGACAATCCCGCGCATAGGCAATCTCGAGCTCTACTGCACGTTTAATGTTATTAGTGATTACCTCTTTAAATTCTGAAGTCCAGATTCCTGGATTTTCATCAATAATCGCATTGATCAAATCTGTTCCAAAAGCCAAGTGAATTGATTCATCTCGCAAAATATATTGGAACTGCTCCGCAACACCAGTCATTTTGTTCTGACGTTGGAATGACAACATCATTACGAATCCTGCATAGAAAAATATACCTTCCATGATTACATAATATCCAACCAAATCATGAACAAATTTCTGAATATTTTCTAGATTATCAGTTTGGAAATTCGGATCGAAAATCGATTTTGTCATATCCACTACGAATTCATCTTTTTCATGAATACTTGGAATGGTTTGATACATTGAATAGACTTCATCTGGATTAAGTCCGAGTGAATCACAACAATAAATAAATGTATCAGTGTGAATTGCCTCTTCATATGCTTGTCGCAATAAATATTGTCGACATTCCGGATTGGTTACGTTTTTGTACACGGCGAGCACGATATTGTTTGCAGTCAGAGATTCAGCAGTACTGAAAAATCCCATGTTCCACATAATCAACCGACGCTCATCGTCAGTCAACGCACTTGGATTTTTCCAAGTTTCGATATCTTTTTGCATTCCTACCTCTTCCGGAGTCCAATTGTTTGCTACGCCATTTTTGTAATGGTTACGCGCCCATTTGTATTTCATGGGGAGGATTTTATTTGGGTCGGTTGTACCCGCATTCAAAATTGTTTTTTCAGCCATAAAGATTTAGGGTAGAAAAACTTCCCAAGATTTGAGAAGTTTTTCAGATAATTAATAAAAAATAGTAAAAAGCCTAGAAATTACCCCACTCATTTGAATTAAAACTATTTACCATGTTGTTAAAGTCTCGTTTCTGTTTAAAATATTCATTTGGAGATACTTTTTTTAATGAAGGGATTCTATTCTGATAAGGTCTCATTAGAGGTAGTTTAAACCAAACTAAACACCCTAGTATTATAATTATAAGAAAAATTAAAATTTTTTTCATATATTTATATTACTGACAACTTTCACACACTTCACCAACGACAGAAACTTTTGGTCGTGATGATTCTGGGTTAGTCATGGTTTGTGATTTGATATCAACAGTAGCTTTCTCAATCGATGTAGCACCCATTGAACGCAAGTAATAAGTTGTCTTCAATCCCATTTTCCATGCATTCATATAAGTGTCTGAAATAGCACGTCCTGATGTTGTATTCATGAAAATATTGATTGATTGAGATTGATCAATCCATTTACCACGGTGCGCAGCATGACTGATTACCCAATATGGATCAATTTGGAATGTCTCTTTATATTTTGCTCGAAGTTCCACCGGAATCTCGACAATATCAGAGAGGTTTCCGTCGTGCTGTTTTATTTTTGAAAGAATAATATCATTCCATAAACCTCGTTCTTTCAAATCATTTACCAAGTATTCGTTTACCACGGTAAATTCACCACTGAAGTTTGATTTAACATAGAGATTTTTATAGATTGGTTCTACGGATGGTAAACATCCTGAAATATTTGCAATGGTTGCAGTCGGTGCAATAGCCATGGTATTTGAGTTTCGCATACCGAATTTTTTAATTCGATCGCGTACTTCTGTCCAATCCATTTCACCAGTTGGCATGATTCCTGTGGTTAACCCACGTTCATCTTCCAAGAGTTTAATAGTATCAACTGGCAACAAATTACGATCCCATTTTGAACCTTTGAATGTTTCATAGGTTCCTTTTTCTTCAGCTAAATGAGTTGAAGAAAGAATAGCCTGATATGAAATGAATTCCATTAGTTTATCAGAAAACTGAACTGCAATATCTGAATCAAAATTAATATCCAATTCATAAAACACATCCTGCAGACCCATAATACCAAGTCCTACTGGTCGGTGTTTTTTATTACTGTATTCACCTTCTTTTACTGGATAAAATGAAATATCAATCACATTGTCGAGCATGCGCATTGCTTGGCGTGCACTTTTCTCAAGTAATGCCCAATCCATTTTTTTATCTTTTACATGACGAACCAGGTTAAGTGATCCGATATTACATACCGCTGTTTCTGTATCAGATGTGTTAAGTGTAATTTCAGTACAAAGGTTTGATGAGTGAACAACTCCAACGTGATCCTGAGGTGATCGAATATTACAAGGATCTTTAAATGTCATCCATGGATGCCCTGTTTCAAATACCATCATGATCATTTTTCGCCATAAATCTGCAGCTTTTACTTTTTTAAAGAGCCGAATTTCACCTTTTTCTGCTTTTACTTCATATGCTTCGTATGCAACTTTAAATTTCTTTCCATAGATATCGTGCAAATCTGGCACTTCCTCTGGACTAAATAATGTCCAGTCACCGTCTTCTGCAACGCGCTGCATAAACAAATCTGGGATCCAGTTTACGGTGTTAATATCATGAGTTCGTCGCCGGTCATCACCAGTATTTTTTCGCAGATCCAAGAAATCTTCAATATCTGCATGCCAAGTTTCCAAGTATACAGCTGTCGCTCCACGTCGTTTTCCAGAACGGTTAATTGATGCGGTGGTTGCATCAACAATCTTTAGGAACGGAATCACACCTTGTGAACCAGTATTGATTGTTTTAATCCATGCATTAGTTGCGCGAATAGATGACCAATCATTTGCAACACCACCTGAATACTTTGATAATTGTGCATTGTCACCAATCACTTTGAAAATATGATGCAGGTCATCATAAGCAGTCGATAGGAAACATGACGACATTTGAGGGTGTTGTGTTCCAGAATGAAGAAGGGTTGGAGTCGATGGAACATATAACATTTGTGACAGTGTATGATAGAAATCAATCGCAACTGCTGTAGGATCTTTTTCAAGAAGTGCAATTCCCATTGCAATACGCATCCAAAAATATTGAGGTGTTTCAAGAAATTTACCTTTTTGAGTTCGAATAAAGTATCGATCGTAAAGCACTTGAATTCCCATAAATTCAAATAAATGGTCCCGTTCTGGTTTAATCTCAAGCGATAATTTATGTAGATCAAAAACTTCGGCTAATCGAGTATCTAATCGATCTTCTTTAATTCCTTGTTTGATAATATCACTGAATTGTTTTTGATAAACACTTTCAAAATGAGGAGTAAATTCATCAATATGAAGAACTTCTTTGTATAAATCATTAATCAAGAATCGAGCAGTTACATACGACATTTTTGGCTCACGCTCAATAGCAGTCTTCAAGGACATTATTACAGCACGATTAATTTCACTGGTCGTCATGCCGTCATACATATTTAATTTTGTTGATTCAACAATTGCATTTACATCGATATCGATGTTTGTCCCTAAAAGTACGTTGCGGACTGCTTTTTCAATTTCTTTAATATCAAACAACACCATTTTCCCACTGCGTTTTTTAATCTTCAAATCCGCTTTTTCAATCTTTTCCAAAGTTTCCTGTTGGAGTTCTTCTCGAACTTCCGCACGTTCCTGTCGATAAATGATGTATGCCCGAGCAACTTCAATATCTCCTGCTTCCAAAATTGCTTTTTCTACAAGATCTTGAATAACCTCTACATCAGGAAGTTCTACTGACAGTGACTCATCAAGAAGTTCCGCATATTTTTCATCGATCATCTCTAAAACCCGATTGGTGATTGCGTGTACTTTTTCTGCATCAAAACAGGTATGTACAGCACAGTATGCCTTTTCCAAGGCAGTCTCAATACGAGAGCGGTCAAATGGAACCAATGTTCCACTTCTTTTTTTGATAAGTGTTAATGTCATAAGCGGTCAAAAATTAAAGAATAATATATTCATTGTATACTATTTTTTTCTACGTCAAAATTTTTTTACTAAATTTTTATAAAAGAAAATATACAATGGGTACTGGCAAATGGTGGATAAAAAAAAGCTTGGAAATAAACTCTATCTGACTTTTCCACATACAATTTATTTACAAGGAAGGTTATTGATTATTGTATACCTGTGCTGTTGCTCCAACAAAAAATCCATATGTATCTGCGGTATTGGCTGGTATCTCTAACACATAGACAGCAGACATAGCTGGTGTATAGGTTTTTGGATAATCTGATGGATTAGCATTAATAATACGATCAATAATTTTATACTGTTCATCTAACCAAATAATATCAATCGGGAAATTCATGTCTTTCATCCAAAACGAATATATCCCCAACTGTGGAAAAACAAACCACATACCCTGTTTATCAGGGAGTGTTTTAAAATAAGACAGTCCTAATTCCCTTGTTTTATCAGTATCTGCCACTCGTGCCTGGATATGCACACCCTGTGGAGAAACAATCGTTGCGGACAATGGTAGGGATTCATTAGAATAATTGTTTTCATATCCGGGATTTTGGTTTTTGTTACTAACCAACAAAAAGGCAACTCCTGCGCCAAAAATAAAGCAGCAAACAATCGCTATCCATGTTTTATTTTGAGTTAAAATATTTTTCATATACATTTTACTATCGTTACTATACCATACAAAAAAAATATGCTATGGTTGCATTATATGAAACCAACATCAGCAGAAACACGCCGCAATACCGCGAAAGAATTGTGGGATACTCTAAAATTTATAATACTGGCAGCTGCAATCGTTATCCCGATTCGTATGTTTGTATTCCAACCCTTTATTGTTAGCGGTGAGTCTATGTACCCAACCTTCCATAATGCAGACTATTTGATAATTGATGAATTTGGATATTATTTTAAGGAACCAAAACGTGGTGATGTAATTGTATTTCATTACCCAAAAGACCCTAAACGATATTTCATAAAACGAATCATCGGGCTACCTGGGGAAACGGTAATATTTAAAGATCGTGGAGTCTACATTAAAAACAGCGAGAACCCAGATGGTGTAAAATTATCAGAACCATATCTCTCTCAGATCACTATTCCTGGTGAACAGCAAGAGGTAACCGTAACTCCAGATAATTATTTTGTTATGGGTGACAATCGAGGATTCAGTTCTGATTCTCGCACATGGGGATTATTACCAAAAGAAAACATTACTGGACGACCAGGACTACGGTTGCTCCCACTCAATGATATTTCCTATAAACCAGGATCACTTGAAAAATTTACCGATACTACGACACAATAAAAAACACCAATTGGTGTTTTTTTATTGTTGACTAATTTATAGTAACGTATTGAGTTCTCAAATCGATCAAGGCACCGGCATTATTTGAAACTACTTGATTCCCTTCTATATCTCCTGAGGTTGTATTATACCCAATACCAACAATTCGCATACGATATGTTCCTGCAGTATTTGGTTTTGCAACTACGGTCAGGGTAAATCTTTCTGTAGATTCATCATTTACTCTGTACGCCTTTGGAAATACTACTGCATCAGTTGCTGTTGTTAAACTGCAGCTCGTAACTAATGATTGAGGTATTGCACCATTGTCGTCTTCGACAGTAAATGAGAGTTGGCTGGTAGCCAAAGCAGTTCCCATACCTGGTATATCACGTGGAATTGCATTACAAGTTTTATCAATATATAAATCATCACCCATATGACCAGTAACATCAAAACTGATATTAAATGTTGCTTGGTTATCTGATCCAGAAGAATTTTGAGTTACTGTTGCGTTTGATGATACATAATGAATACCCAGAGGACTCTCAGTATTGATTGTAAAAGTATTGTCCGATCGATCTCTTACTGTATTACTGGTACTATCATGAGGATATACTAAAACTTTGTAATATTTACCTGCAGTGTATGCGCCATAATTAGCTGGTGGATTCACTAACTCGTATCCGTCATTTTTTGTACTGAATCCCCACTCCCTCCCCGAAGGGTCATTAGTTGTATGGATGAGATCTATCCAAATTCCTGTTTTGGAATCTAAATTACAACTCCGCCAAGTAACAGGTATTTTTTGACCAGGAGCAAACACTTCCCCTCCATTTGGAGATAGAACTTGTATGTGTGATTTCTGGTCCAAACATAGCTTCTTCCATCTCATTTCAGCTAATGCGTTTTTTGGTGGCACAGGTAAAGTTACTGGATCAACAGGTTCATCAACTGGAGGTAGTGTTGTCACAGGTTTTGTTCTATCTATTAAGTTAGCAACAGATGCCTGCTGATTAAGTGCACCGCCAAAATAAAAAACTCCAGAAACAAGATCGGAAGAGCACACGTCTGAACTCCAGTCACATCACGTTATCTCGTAT
>CALDKO010000100.1 GCA_937898165.1 uncultured bacterium
AGCATTTAATGTGAGGATTTTAAGTGAATTCATATATATGTATCCTAGATTACTATACTGTTGTTATACCAGAAAAGCCTTTAAAATCAAAGTATTTGACTCTGTTTGAAATATCCTATATACATAAAGTATATGAATAACAACAATATTTCCATCATTTTAAAAGAAATTGTGCGTCGGGTTGTCATTATTATCCAACAGGAACGGTTTTTAAAAGAATATTCAGTTGATGAGAAAACCGTTGATTATAAAGTTGGCGAAGATTTTGTAACGAGCGCTGATAAAAAAGCGCAAAAATTATATTTGAAATTATTACAGGAAAATTTCCCAGGATATGGAATCATTGCAGAGGAAGATGATTTGGATATTAAATGTACTATTCCAGGAAAGAATCTGTATTTCTTTGTTGATCCATTAGATGGAACAAAAGCATATATTCGTAAACAATCACACGCAACCAGTACCATGCTTGCATTGGTTGATTTGGATTCAGGAGAATACTTGTCATGTATAATTGGAGATATTAATACTGCTGAAATTTATTATTTCAAACCTGAATCTAACCGCATTCGTCGCGTAACAGGATTTGAACAATATGAAGAATTAGTTTTCGAACAAAAAGATTTATCAGAGCAATATTTATTATTGCGCGATGATGTTCGATTATATGGCGAATATGTCCAACAGGTTACTGATCCAAAAAATCTTGATAAAATTTTTAAAGATATTGAAATCGAAGGCGGAAGTATTGGAACGATGATCATGCGATTGATAAAAGGCGAAGTTGGGGCAATCGGATTAAAAGCAGGAACAACAGCTCCATGGGATGCGAATCCAGTGGACGGATTCTTGTCTAAAATGGGTTACACAATGATTGATGTAACTGACAAGGATAACTTGAAAGAGCTGAGCATTGCGCCTATCAAGGAAAAGAAAGCTTTCCCAGAGCGAATACTGGTTCATAAAAATCACTTAAAACAATTCATTGGGTAAACAAAAAACAACATATATGTTGTTTTTTGTTTACGTATTTTTGGCAACTATCACAAGTGTTGAGGAAGTTTTTAATATGGTATATATAATAGATATGAATCATTTAGAGCTTTTACAAGAACTGCTGATTAAACGTGGGTATGATACTCCTGAACTACAGGATCGTTTTTTGAATCCAAAATATGATTTGCATACCTATGATCCGTTTCTGTTATCAGATATGCAGATTGGTATTGAACGTATTTTTACAGCAATGCTGGGTGGTGAAAAAATCTGTGTGTACAGTGATTATGATGCGGATGGAATTCCAGGTGCTGTTGTCATGCATGATTTTTTTAAGAAAATAGGGTACACAAATGTGATGTTTTATATTCCACATCGTCATACAGAAGGGTATGGTCTGCATTTGGATGCGCTTGATAAAATTGCCGCAGACGGTGCGACACTTATGATCACCGTAGATTTAGGAATTACAGCACATAAGGAAGTTGTATATGCAAAAGAATTAGGTGTTGAGGTAATTATCACTGATCACCATGAACCACTGGAAACAATTCCATCAGCTTACGCAATTATTAACCCAAAAATTTTGGTAAATGATATAGCGTATCCAGATACTATGATTTGTGGATGTGCAACCGCGTTTAAATTAGTACAAGGAATGCTTACAGTGCTTCGCCGTGAATATGAAACAGTGATTAATATAGATACATTACTTGAAAAAGTTTCTGTGCCGGTTATTGGATGGGAAAAGTGGTTACTTGATATGGTTGGGATTGCAACGTTGTCGGACATGGTTCCTCTTGTTAATGAAAATCGAGTACTCGCAACCTATGGTTTACAAGTATTACGTAAAACAAAACGACCCGGTTTAATTGCCATGTTTCAAAATATGCGAATATATCAGGCAAATATAACAGGTGATGATATTGTATTTTCAATTACTCCACGATTAAATGCAGCATCACGTATGGCACATCCGGAAATTGCGTTTCAATTATTAACCACTGATTCGTTTGAAACAGCGATGGATATTACCAAGCAACTTTCTAAATTAAATGATGAACGTAAACTGGAAGTTGCACGTGCGATAAAAACAGTTCATAAAAAATTATCAGCACGCGAAACGTTACCAAATGTTTTGGTAGTAGGTGATCCAGATTGGAGTCCAGGCGTACTTGGACTGATTGCATCAAAAATTGTTGAAGAGTATGATCGAACAGTGTTTGTTTGGTGTATAGAAGGTGATAGTGTGAAAGGGTCATGTCGCGCGCGAAATGGGGATCATGTGGTTGATTTAATGAATGAAGTTGCTGATCAGTTTACTCAATATGGTGGACATGAAGGAGCTGGTGGTTTTGCAATGAAAAAAGAACATGTTCATTTTTTGGAAGATAAACTTAACACTGCAGGTGAAAAGATATTTACTCATCATGATGGAACAGAATTAGTTCGTGAAAATATACTACATGATGTAGCAATTTCACTTTCCGATATAACGCGTGATTTACATAAAGCACTGACTATTTTATCCCCATTTGGGTTAGGGAATAGATCTCCTGTGTTTCTTTTATCAAAAGTTACACCAATTTCTATTTCATCATTTGGTAAAGGAAAGGAACATTTAGAGATGACATTTCAAAATGGATATACAACCGTACGTGCTATTCAATTTTTTACAAAACCACAGCGGTATAAACTTGATCCAGAAAATCCATGTGAAATAGATGTATATGGTCATGTAGAATATTCAGTATTCATGGGGAAAGGTGAGTTGCGGATGAGAATTTTAGATATAAAGGTGTAATAAAAAACTAGCTTGCTAAGCTAGTTTTTAGTTTGGATAATTCAACCTGAATCTTTTGTTCCAGAATTTTCGCATATGATTCATATGTCCCAGTAATTAATGAGACCATGGGGATATACACTGACTCTGTCTCATTAATTTGTCGTTGAATTTTACCTTTTTGATTTCCTGGTAATGACCGTAGATTGTGCAATCTGTCAGTCAGTTTATCAATTATTGCAGCAGGATTTTTTTCAAGTTCTGAAATGTAATAATCAAACGCTTCAGGTTTTGAGTAAAATCGAACGTTATCAACTGATGGTTTTGTTAATCGAATAACAATATCTGCAACATCTGGTCCGAATGAACGTGTTATGCGGAATCGTGCAGTAGTAACAAATTCATCATATGATTTTGTTACATTACCTAACAATGCTGTGTCCTCGCCTACATCATGTAGTAGAAATCCAATCAACAAATTACGATCATATAATCCAAGTTCATCCATCAATATCAAACAGCCTGCTCGTGGATGTTCAAAATATCGTTCACCACTGTCACGGTTCTGTGTACGATGAGCTGATTTTGATAAATCATACGCATATTCAATTAATTGAATATCAGATTGTGAAAAGTGATTTTTCAATCGTTCGATAAATGTTGTTCTAGTTTCTTTTTTCATAAGTTTGTTTGGATTAATGAATAATTAATTTGGTTGACCTGCTTTCAATGGACACCATTTTGGCACTGCTGATTCTTTTCGAATATGATGCGGTCTGCAGGCGACGGTAATGTTTTTATTTGCTTTGGTGCAAACGACCTTTACATCATCGTCACAAAACCAGTCATCAGGATCAGGATCTGCCAATACTTTGTGGAAAGGGCAATCGACGCAATTTGTTATTAATAACATTGCTTTGTTTTCTGTTTTCATATTCTGTTGTTTTTAAATTGTGTAAGGACTATTCCTATACTTACTATAATCCTATAAATTTATTTGTGTAGTACTAAATTACAAAAAACGGTGTATATATTAAAAAATCCTTTACATATAATATATTTTGTATATAATAATAGGTATTATTCTGTAAAAACACTTTTACATATGAAATATCTAGATTCCCTTACCACGCTTGGTTTGACCAAAGATCAGGCAAAAATATATGAAATACTACTCTCTGCGCCATTACTGCCTGTGCGATTGATTTCATCGAAATCTGGGGTGAGCCGTGAATTGACTTACGTAGTTCTGGGGCAACTTGAACAAATTGGATTGGTGGAACGATCTAATCAAGGAAAAGTCATTCTGTTTCGTGCAGAGCATCCACGCATGATTAAAAAAATCCTTGAGGAAAAGCAGCAAACATTCCTCGAAGCGGAAAAAGCATACCAGGATATTATTGGAACGATGATCAGCGATTTTAATGTGATCCACAATAAACCGTTTATTCGTTTTTATGAAGGAATTGAAGGCTTGCAAAAAACCTATGGACATATTCTACGTCATGCAAAAACAGTGTACGTAATTCGATCGCTCTATGATTACGATAACCCAGAACTTCGCTCTATGATTACAGATCAGCTGGAAAAGCAGGCCGCTAAAAATATTCAATCATATGTACTGACTCCAAAACTTGATCATATGAAGCCTGAAAAAGTTGTTAAAAATATGAAGCGAAATATCACACGAAAAATTGTTTCAAAAGAGCTGTTCACATTGCCATCACAAATTATCATCTATAACAGTACGGTGAGTATTACATCCATGAAAGGAACGATTGTGACGACTATTATTGAAAACCAGGATATTGCTACAACATTTTTGAATTTGTTTAATTATATGTGGAACCAAGAAGAATAATGTGTGAAACTAAATCTTATGCTACAATCGTTTCATGAAAAGCGGATCCTCTCATTCAATTATTATTTATACCGACGGGTCTTCCCTTGGTAATCCTGGTCCTGGGGGTTACGGGTGTGTGATTGTGTTACTCGAAAAAGAAACCGTTGTTGAATTAGGAGGTAAGTCACATGAAACCACTAATAATAAAATGGAACTTACTGCCATATTAAAAAGCTTGGAATATTTAAAAGATCACAAGGCTTCACCAGAAGCAACCATTGTTATCCATACAGATTCATCATATGCCATTAATGGAATTACCAAATGGGTTTTTGGTTGGCAGAAAAACAATTGGATTACCAGCACTAAAACACCTGTGTTAAATGGTGAGTTATGGAAACAATTAGCTCCAATAACCAGCTATTTCAAGAATTTGAAATTCGACCATGTTCGTGGGCATGCTGGAATTTGGGGCAATGAACGTTGCGACATGATTGCGACCAGTTTTGCATCGAACAAACATATTGATTTGTTTCACGGTGAATTATTAGCATATGACCCAAGAGTTTTATCAAAAAGTTTTTCTGAATCAAAGCACGAAGCGAAAAATCATATTACTGTTTCACAGAAATCAAAATCAAGTAAAACATCAGGAAAAGCATATTCGTATGTTGCATTGGTGAATGGAAAAATTCAGACATTTTCAGACTGGGAATCATGCAAAGCAGTTGTTCATGGTAGATCTGCAAAATATAAAAAAGTCTTATCAAAACAAGATGAAGATGCTTTGATAAAAGAGTGGAGTAAATAATGCAAATCAAACCAAAACAAATAAAAATCTATTTCTACATTACAATCATAAGTAAACTACAGCAACGCTGCAAGAAACTTCTGTAGAAATAGATTTTTATTTGTTTTGGTGCATAGTAATTAAATTCTTTTCCAAAACTTTAGAATGCACATAGTTTACAGAAGTTTCTTGCAGCTTCGGTGTAACTTATTTTATGATTGTTGTGTAAACTATGTGCATTCTAAAGTTTTTTTAAGTAACTATCTTTTTATTTTTTAGAAAAATTGTTACACTATTTTTTCATGAGTTCTGTTATGTTTTTTACGAGTATTATTTCAGTGATTTCTGGGCTGGTTTCAGCAATGTTTATTGTACCTGATCAATTGGTTTCCAAATCCTGGATAATAATTATTGGAATAATAGTTTTTATGTATGTTTTAAATAAAGTAATTCCTATAAAAAATTATAGGAATATTTTTATATTAATTGCTATCTGTTTTTTGGTTGGTTTTTGGAGAACTGATCAGTTTCATCAGAGATACCCATTTACTGCTTTTGATAAATATAACAACCAAAACATTGTTATTGTTGGAAATATATATCAATCACCAACATATAAACCAGGAAAACAATTAGTGCGAATTCATCCAGAATTAATTAATGGCGAAAAATTATCGGAAACTACCAGTGATATTGTTGCAACATTTAGTGATCTTGAACATTTTTCTGTTGGAGATACGTTAATTGTTTCTGGGAAATTCAAAGCTCGAACTGATTTTCAATCAGATAATAATAGAATTGTTCAATATCGACTGATGAGTTATAGCCGAAAAGTTGCAGGCGATATTGCATTTCCAACACTGGAGCGATCGATTCCAGAACATGGTAATACGTGGGATGTATTTTCTACTATAAAAATGAAATTCATACAGACACTGAATGAATTATTTATTGCACCTGCATCAGGATTATTAGCAGGAATTATTATTGGCGATACATCATCGCTTGATAATAATTTATTGGATATTTTTCGTGCAGTTGGTTTAATTCATATTGTAGTATTGTCTGGGTATAACATAACATTAGTTGCAAATTTTTTCGTACGAATATTTGCCCCGTTGGGGTATTATCGCAGACTTGTCACTGCGATGGTTGCATTGGTATTTTTTATTGCTGTCGTTGGAATTTCACAGACGGCGCTCCGTGCTGGAATCATGGCATTGTGTGCATTTGCTGCACGATATTACATTAGACCGTATGCAGTATCACGAGGAATTTTTTTGGCATTGTTGGTTATGGTTTGGATTTCACCTTATGCGTTATTGTTTGATGTATCACTCCAATTATCATTTCTGGCGACATTCGGAATTGTGTATGTTTTTCCATTAATTTCAAAAAAGTTTCCAAATCTTGCTGAAAATAATTTTGGTGAAATACTACTCCAAACTGTTGCGGTGAATATGGTAACGCTTCCGATTATTATTTATCAAATGGGTTATTTTTCACTTACTTCATTTCCTATAAATATTGCCGTACTTGGTTTTATTCCCTGGATTACTGTTTTAGGGTTTTTTGCCGTATTTATTGGAATGATTGTAATTCCTTTGGGTAAATTAATAGCGTTTCCTGTGCAGTTAATTGTGGATGTAATTATAAGTATTACCAAATGGACAGCAGAACATGATCCTTTCAAGTTATCATTCTCACCGTTTTCGGTATATTGGATATTGTTAATATATGTTGTGATATTTTTTATAGTAATTCATTTCATGAAAAATATTAAGAATAACTTGTGATTATTGTTATTTATTTGTTATACTATTAATAATATGACCAGTAAGTGCAAAAAAATATTTTTTTGCACACTCTCTATAATTTCCATCATTGGTTATGGATATTTTGTGTATGCAGCAGCACCTCTTGGTGGTTATACAGCAGGACAAACACTGGACCCAGATTGTGCACCGGGTGATACAGATTGTGTAGTTGCCATCACCAGTGGAGGTGGAGTCCCAGCAGGATCTAATGGGCAAGTGCAATATAATAATAATGGTGTGTTTGGTGCGGATAATTTATTTACACGAGATCCCTCTACATTTAATACATTTATAGGAAAAGATATTACAACACCTCTTTATGAATATATTATAGATTTAGGATATTATATTGCAGATCATCCATACACAGGTACTTTTGTATTAGGTGAAATAGTTACGGGTGATACGTCTGGTGCAACTGCTGTTATTCAAAGAATTGATACCCCTATTTTAATAACATCTGTTTCTGGTATATTTCAAGATGGAGAAACCATTACCGGACAAACATCTGGAGCGACAACATTAGGTAATAATATCTTATCTATTCAACCAGGTGATACGGTAATGATTTTTGATTTAGACCCTATTACCTACAGAAGTGTTGGAACCGTTATCTCCACCACATCTACTCAAGCAACAATACAAACAACAGGAATATTACAAGTTGATGACTATATAGGTACTATTTTTGAAGGTACTTTTACAGATAGTGCTAATAGTGTTGCGGGTATTATTTCACAGTCACAAATCGGGACAGTTGATGGATCTAGTAATCTTTCTATTGGGAATAGTGTTGATATTTTGGGTGGTTTATTAACTGGTACAGGATCTGTACTTTCATCAAAATCATCTCCTGATCGTGAAGCACAACTCTTTCTTGGAAATAGTAATACCTTAGGTTGGAATGATGCATTTGTTCTTTCGTCCACAGACACTAGTGCTGATTTAGGAGCAACTATCTTTGGGAATACAAATTCTTTAGCAGGAACAAGTACTCTACAAATAGGTGTTGGAGATGTGAGTAGTTCAGGCTCAGTGCCAAGTTCTTCAATTTCTCTAGAAAGAAATTATACTTCTAGTTTTATTTCATTCGATACTGATATGGGACGGATTGGGTATTTTAAAAATAATGGATCTGTTGGTCTAGGATTTGAAAGTAATCCAGATGGTGATAATTCATTTACTATTGGATATGGTGTTAGATCTCAGTCATTTGGTGAAACGACTCTTGGTTTGTGGAACACTTCCTCTGGAACAGTATTAAGCACTACTGCTTTTGATAGTTTTGATCGTATTCTTACTGTCGGAAATGGAACTGACTTAGGTTTTCAACATAATGCATATACCATGTGGAAAGACGGTTCATTCGCATATAACGATGATAACTTCCAAAACGATAATTCAGGAACAGAACAAAACATGTTTTACTTTAACTACGGAAACCATGATGGGTTAGGTGTTGCTCAGACAAATAAATCAGTTCGACTTGGATCTGCATGTGATGATATTTGGGATGTGAATAGTGGAAATGTTGGTGATCGTAGTATTGCCATTGGTTTCGCATTGTCAGGATGTGCGGCAGACGGACCAACTGCCAGTGGTAATAATTCACTTGCTATTGGTCGTTCAACTATCGCATCAAATCAGGATGCATTAGCTATCGGTACAAATGCGCAGGCAACAGGGGAACAATCAGTTGCAATTGGTGCCAGTAGTTTTGCACAAGGACGATATTCTATTGTTCTTGGTTCATCGATAACTTCAAGCGGGGAAGGATCAATTGGTATTGGTGGTTATCATACATCATCAGGACATTACTCAACAGCTATTGGTCGTGCAAATATTGCAGAAGGAGATTTCTCAACTGTACTTGGTACAGAAAATTTCGCTCGTTCGTATGCGGAAACTACGCTTGGAATTTTCAATACCGACTATACAGCAATAGATGCTACTGTTTTTGAATCTACAGATAGACTATTTTCAGTTGGAAATGGTACTGGTATAGGTGCACGTTCTGACGCCTTCACCATCCTTAAAAACGGTTTCACCGGTATTGGTTACGACAACTTTGAAACTACCGCACTCACAGCACTATTACAAGTAAATGGAGACATTCAATAAACAGGAGCAACATCTTGTTCGCTTTCTGCAGATAGTGATGGGATGATCATCTGTACTCCGTCTGATGAAAACCTAAAGACAAACATAAACAATCTAACCTACGGATTAGATACTCTTTCCACGCTTCGCCCTGTGTCTTATACATTCAAAGATGTTAAATACGGAACAGGAAATCAAATTGGATTTATTGCACAAGAACTTGAACAAATTATTCCAGAAGTGGTAACTAATGGTCCGGATTATAAATCTGTTAATTATGGATTACTTTCATCTGTAATTGTAAAATCTATTCAGGAAATGAATTTGAAAATTACCGATATTGATAATATGGAAACTCCAAATACATGGAGAGATGCATTGATTGCATGGTTTGAAAGTACAACTAACGGTATTCGTAAATTGTTTGTAGGAGAAGTTCATACTGATACATTATGTATTGGACAAACATGTGTTACGGAATTACAATTACAACAGCTATTACAAAACAGTCCTCAAGTAATTAATCCACCAGTAGTTGATAATCCACCTGCTGATCCAGTTATTACACCCGATGATACAACAGTACCATCAGACACTATAGAACCAGTTATTGATCCTAATCCTGTAACGGATACAGGTTCGAACACAACTGACAGTGGGGATATTCCAACAGAATAATAAATAAAAAAACCGCATTGCGGTTTTTTTATTTATTATATTTTTTAATCCATGCAGTAACCTCTGTTGCAATTTGTGCAGCGTATTTTGGATTACCTAATCCCAGATCATGGTTTGCACCAGGAATGGTAATTAATTTATGAGGTATACCCGCATCAGCTAATGCTGTGTCGAGCATGGTTGATTGACTATATAATACAATACTGTCTCCATTTCCTTGAACTAATAATGTTGGAATATTTTTAAGATGTTTTATAGGACTAACTGCACTAAAGTTTTTTCCAACCGGGGTTCCTTTTTTATAGGTATCATTTACTAACCATTGTACAAAATTAATCATATTATTTTTTACAGCAGTATCAAGCATTTCTGTGTTGGTTAAATCAGTTGGTCCAGCCAGAGAAATAACTGCATCAATATCATTTTTTGAATCATATGCGTAGGTATATAACAATGCCATGTGAGCTCCGGCACTGATGCCCCCAATGGCAATTTTTGATCCAGATAATCCCCAGTCTGATTTATGGGTTTGGATATATGTTACAGCACTTCCTACATCCTTCATGAGGTCTGCATAATGGATAGTAGATGATGCATAGCGATAATTTATTGATGCACTGGCAATATTAGATTTTGCAAAAACCTCTTGGACAATCGCAACATCTTTTTTATCTCCTGATGTCCAGGCTCCACCATGCATGAATAATACCATTGGTGTTTCTGCGGTAACTTTTTCAGGGAGACGTACGGTCATAGTATTTCTTTTGTTTGTTCCATATGAAGTATCAAAATTCTTTCTCGTTTCTTTTACCGTTTGTTCTGTTTTTGGTGTAGTATTTTGATTTGGCTGATTTTGATGATTAATTACTTGTCCGATTCCGGTTAATAGCAAAATTCCAATAATAATCCCAATGATTTTTTTCATAACATGTTCATGGATAAGCGAGTAATAACGACAACACAAGTATAACACAAGTGCTACAATCAAAATAAGTTTGAGTTCCAGGTTTGCTTTGGTATACTGTGTGCATATGGAACCAGCATTTGCACCAACACTCACACCAGACGCGTCACAAAATCATTTTCATGAAACATTTCATGGAGAACAAAAAGTAAATCCTCAATTCAAAGATCATCACGAGGAGCTTGCTTTTTTACGTGCCGAACTTGCAAAAAAAGAAGCCATGCTTTCAGGGCAAGGAATTGAAACCAGTAGAGAAAGCCTGGCTAGTAATTTAATTGAAAATTACAAAAAAGTTCCCGTAGAACAGGTAATGCATCCATCCGCAGTAACACCTGCACAGGAACACGAAAATATTGTTATAAAACTAAAACCAGAAACCCACGATGCGATCATTGATGAGCTGATGAATAATCTACTTGAAAAAGGGGTTAGTAATACACTGGAATTAATTCGGAAAATGAACAGTCCTCATATTGATGACGATTTTCACCGTTTTTTAGTACAATATTTATCTGCATATCATGCAATTCTTGGATTAAAACCAGATTCAGAAACATTTAAAAATCTTGATATTTCATTATTTGAGGTTACTCTTCCGGAGCCTGAAAAAGGAAAAAGCTACAAAGAAAGTATTACTTTGATGGAGCAATTCTACGCATCCATGCAGGTTGTTGGTCCAGGACAAAATGAAAAAAATAATTATTTCTCACTTGAAATTGCATTGTCGCATGATACTGAGCAAGTTATTTTTTATGTATGTGTTCCTAATAGTGTAGCTGCTTTGTTTGAAAAACAAGCCCTAGGGTTATTTCACAATGCCCAGATTAAATTAATAACCAATGATTATAATATATTTTTTGAAGGTGGATTTTCTGCTGGATCATATGCGGTAGCCAGTGATACTGATCTCATGCCTATTAAAACATACGAAACGTTTGATCATGATCCCATTGATCTATTACTTGGAGTATTTGAAAAAATTAAAAAAACAGGTGAAGGTGCATCAGTGCAATTAATTGTAAAACCGGTTGGTGATAAATACACAAAAGATTATGGAAAAGTTCTGGATCGATTACGAAAAGGTGAATCAATGAAAAAAATTAAAGAATCATTAAGCACAGAATTGGCTGTTGAATTGAAAAGTTGGGGTAAAGCATTGTGGGGAGTAGTTGCTGATGATGGTAAACAAAAAAAGCCAGATGACAAAAAAATCGATGATATAGCAATTCAGAACGTTACTAAAAAATTGCAATCAACGATTGTTGAAACAACTATTCGTATTATTACATCGGCAGAGACACAGGCACGTGCTGATGAAATACTGAGAGATCTCGAATCTGCATTTTTACAATATCAAGAAGTACAATCAAATGGGTTGTTATTTAAACAACCAAAAAATGAGGATCTGAAATTAATGTTCCGCGATTTTTCATATCGTCGCTTTGACGCATCAAAAGTATTTCATTTGAATTTCAAGGAACTTTCGACCATGTTTCACTTCCCAACTCATTCCGAAGGTTCAGCACAATTAAAACAATCTGGTGCCGCAACCCATCCTGCACCAATGGAAATGGGAACAACAGGAATCTTACTTGGTTACAATGAACATCGTGGACGTAAAACACCAATTCACTTTGCGCCAGCTGATCGATTACGTCATTTTTATACCATCGGGCAAACCGGTGTAGGTAAGACTCAGATTTTCTTGAAAATGATTATTCAGGATATTAAAAATGGAGATGGATGTTGTTTTGTTGACCCGCACGGGACTGACTACAACACCATTTTGGCAAGTATTCCACCAGAACGGTTCGACGATTTGATTTTCTTTGATCCAGCATATACTGCACGACCAATGGGATTAAACATGCTCGAATTTGATGAGCGATCACCACAACAAAAATCAACAGTAATTGGAGAATTAATGTCGTTGTTTGATAAATTGTTTGATATGAAAGCCCAAGGTGGTGCGATGTTCGGTCAGTATTTCCGAAACTCGGCATTACTAAACATGGAAGACCCCGCATCTGGAAATACAGTACTCGAAATTACACGAGTATTAGCAAATAAAGAATTCCGTGAAATGAAATTGTCTAAAAATAAAAATCCAATTATTGCAGAATTTTGGAAATCAGCAGAGGCAACATCAGGAGACCAAGGATTGGAAAACTTTGTCCCATATATTTCATCAAAATTCGACGACTTTATTTCAAACGAATTTTTACGTCCTATTATTTTGCAGGAAAAATCAGCATTCAATTTCCGCGATATTATCGATGGTAAAAAGATTTTGATCGTAAACTTATCAAAGGGATTACTGGGTGAGAAAAACGCAAACTTACTGGGATTGATTATTATTATGAAACTGCAAATGGCAGCAATGTCACGTGCGGAATCAGTTGATTTATCAAAGTTCCCCCCATTTTATGTATATTTAGATGAATTCCAAAACGTAGTAACGGAATCCATTGCTGCAATTTTGTCAGAGGCACGAAAATATAAATTGTCACTGAACATGACTCACCAGTACATGGAACAGTTACCTGATTTTATTAAATCTGCAGTGTTTGGAAACGTTGGAAACATGGCGTTTTTCCGTATTAATTCTGCAGACGCGGCTATTATTGAACCTCGTATTGTTCCACGTTTTTCTAAAGATGACGTTATAAAGCAGGAAAACTTCAATTGTGTCGTTAGTATGTTAGTAGACGGGAAACCGGCACAGGCATTCAATATGGATACTCTTAATCCAGATGGATATGTTACTCCTAAAAATGGTAATCCTAATCAAATTGAACAGTTGAAACAATTATCATATTTGAAATATGGACGTGATCGTGCAGATGTTGAACAAGAAATTCAGGATAAATTTAGAATGATATAAAAAACGACCAATAAAGTCGTTTTTTATATTATCAATTTCATATTACTTCATTTTTTATTCTGCGTAGAGCAAAGCTACCTTACGCCTTCGGCTCCGGCAGGTACTCGAATATAAAATGAAGTAGTATGAAATTTTAGATTATCAGGTTTGACTTTGTAGCCTAACCTGATAATCTAATGCTATGCAAACAGAAAAATCATTAATTATTATAAAACCAGACGCTATTCAGCGAAACTTGGTAGGTGAAATTATTACTCGTTTTGAACGAAAAGGGTTAAAAATTATTGGTATGAAAATGATGCACCTCACTGATGTATTATTAGAAGAACATTATGCACACGTTGCAGATAAGCCATTTTTCCCACGAATTCGTAAATTTATGAAATCTGCACCGGTAATTGTTATGGCAATCGCGGGAGCTCAGGCAGTTTCAGCAATTCGAACTATTGTTGGCCCTACAAAATCTTTTGAAGCAGCAGCAGGGACAATCCGTGGAGATTTGGCTATGAGTATGCAATCAAACGTGGTTCATGCATCAGATTCAGTAGAAAATGGTGAAGCAGAAATCAAACGATTTTTCAAAGAAGATGAGATTTTGGTATATGAAAAATTAGGTGAAACTGTTGTATATTCAGATCTTTTTGAATAGTTGCATCCATTGTACGTTTTGATATAATCAGACTACTGGACCAAGAAAAAAGATTTTTAAACAATTTTTTTAAGGGAATCCGAGTAAATGTACCCTGTGGGGCATATTTCAGGACAACCATCTTTTCACAAAGTGGTTACAATCTCTTTTTATTCGGGTTCAGTCAAAAAAATCATACATTTGTATGGTTTTTTTGATTTCAATTAATATAGTGATATAATTAACCCATGAAATATTTTAAGAATATGGAGTTTAATAATACGTTTTTCAAACTTGGTTTGGTAACACTATTGATCGTTGTCACCCTTGAATCCTTTGCTGACGTGTTTGATTGGTATTATATATTTCCACATTTAGATACACCAATGCATATATTAGGTGGAATGTTGGTCGGATTTTTTGCCTTGGCATATACACCACGAGGTGCCAATAGTATTCAAAAATTAGTCTGGGTCGTTGGTTGGTCGTTGTTAGTTGGTGGATTACTTGAGGTGGTAGAATGGATATTAGATACTCGTGCGCATTTAGGGATTCTCTTGCAGCAAAATTCATTCGATACTTTTACGGATATGCTGCATGATTTTGCAGGAGGTGTTATTGCATATTGTTTCGGATATTTTACTAAAAAAACTAATCAATAATTACATTATCGTAGGTACGATATAAATTTATATTTTTATGACTGATAAAAAACTATTTGGAACAATTTCATTTTATGGAGCGACTGGTGATGTTACGGGAGCCAATTTCCTTATCGAAATTGCAGGTAAAAAGTTACTAGTAGATTGTGGATTACACCAAGGGGAACAAGCCGATAATGATCCTACATCGAATTATCGTGAATTCCCATATGATCCAGCCACTATTGATATATTATTCGTAACACATGCACATACTGATCATATTGGAAAAATTCCAAAACTGGTTCGCGATGGTTTTCGGGGTGTAATTTATTCAACACCACCAACCAAAGATATTTCCGCATTGATGTTTGATGATGCACTTGGACTCATGGAACGTGACGCAAAAGAAAAGGAAATCAAACCAATGTATGATAAAAACGATATTGCGAAAGCTTTGGAGTTATGGAAAGTTGTTTCTTATCACAATCATTTAGACATTGGAAATGATATCTCTGTGCAATTTTATGACGCTGGTCACGTACTGGGCTCTGCAATGGTTGAATTTTCGTATGGAGGTAAAAAGCTATTGTGTACAGGAGATTTGGGTAATACACCAACAACACTGTTAAAAGATACCGAGGTGTTCATGGAACCGAACTTCCTATTAATGGAATCAGTATATGGTGATCGTAATCATGACACAGAGGATCGTACAAAACATTTAGAACGAGTCATTGAGGATGTTATCCAGAAAAAAGGAACATTGATTATTCCTTCGTTTTCATTGGAACGTACCCAGGAAGTGTTATACGAATTAAATAACTTAATTGAGGATGGGCATGTTGCGCGTATTCCGGTGTATTTAGACTCGCCCTTGGCAATTGGTATTACAGAAATCTATCGTGGTGCAAAAGATTATTTTAACAAAACAGCAAAAGCAGATATTTTAGGCGGGGATGATATTTTCAGTTTCAAAGGACTTGAAATTGCACAAACAACTGATGATTCAAAAGCAATTTTTGGAGCACCAGATCCAAAAATTATTATTGCAGGTTCTGGGATGATGAACGGTGGACGTATTGTGCACCATGCACGACATTATTTACCAGGAGCAGAAAATACATTGTTGTTGGTAGGATATCAGGCAGTAGGAACATTAGGACGAGTTATCCAAAGTGGAGCTGATCGTGTGAGAATTTTTGGCGAAGAAGTTCCAGTACGAGCAACCATTGATACTATTACTGGGTTTTCAGGTCATAAAGGATCTGA
This sequence comes from uncultured bacterium, assembly GCA_937898165.1. Lineage (GTDB taxonomy): Bacteria > Patescibacteriota > Minisyncoccia > Phycocordibacterales > UBA1006 > CALMMZ01. The sequence continues at coordinate 16,397 of CALDKO010000100.1, forward strand.
TCAATTGGTGGATTTTGTTAAATCGGTTTCAAAAAATATTGAAACAGTATACGTAGTAATGGGGGAACCGTCGTCGTCGGAATTTTTGGCTAACCGATTACGTGATCAGGTGGCGGTAAATGCCGATCTGCAAAAAGCGATCCAGCACAATCTGATGGAACAGGTGGTCGCGCTGCATGGACTGGACACGGGCGCACTCGGCCTTACCGACTTTGCGCGTCTCGACACCGTGAAGGCGGCGCTCGACAGTGATCTCGGCGTATT
>CALDKO010000101.1 GCA_937898165.1 uncultured bacterium
CTGGACAGATACACCTTTATTTATACTCAAATCCATTGCGACTTGGTTAAAAGTAAAATCATTACCTTGGAAATCAGATCCGACAGTGAATGCAGCTAGACGATTTGAATCGAGATATGACAACGCAGAACCGCGGAAACCAGAAATGATCGAGGGAAATAAGTTATCACCTGTTTGAATCGCTGAGTGGATAGTAGGACCAGGTGCTCCTGGAGACAAGTTCACAGAAAGTACAGGAACTACAGATGTTGGATTATTAAAAGTATCAATAATAATATCATATTGAGAAATAGTCCCACTGGTCAGTGTTAGTGTATATCCATTAACACTAGTACCTGTAATAACCCCTTGTCCTGCGAGAGTTTGTGCGGAGAGATCAAATACATAAAACGTTTGCCCAATAGATAATTGTCCTGAGGGAGAATGATAAAAAGAACCTGTTGCACCAGAAGTATCACCAGTGAGTGTTTCATATTGTTGAAAAGTTCCGGAAATATTAGAAAGATACAAACCCCAACCTCCAGAAAATTCAACCGTTGCAGTTGCATTTGAGGTACCCCCGGTAACTGTTTCTCCTTGGACAAAAGTACCTGTAACAGAATTAGCTTGGAAAAATACGCCCGTGGTCACAGTTGCGGCGTTTGTTATTGTTGTAATATCTTTTCCAATATACGTATTCCCGGTAACACTATCCCGTGTCATCAAACTATCAGTAACTAGTTTACTGGTTCCATCGGTATACAAAATACCATTCAGATCTGGTGAATTACCAATAGTGTCTCCTATAGAGATGCCTGTTTTTACAAAACAGTCTGTATCTGTTGGTCCACAGTCTGGGTTGAGAGTTTGTCCGGGTGTGTAACCACCTGATGGGGCTGCGGCGAATACCACAAAACCATAACTGATCACAACAAATAAAACAACAAAAACGAATAAAATTTTTTTATAAAAAACATTGGTAGATAGGATGGACATGATGCCTATAGTATATCAAATAATACTAAAAAACACAATAGATTTGTAAAGAAAAACACTTCATTACTGAAGTGTTTTTCTTTTGCTTGGTTCGCACAAGAGGCCAACGGGTGCGGACTCCAAACAAACGTTTTATGTGAGTGCTAACCGTTGGCCACCTGTGCGGCGGACTATCGGTTCGCAGGATGAGTATAGCGTAAGTTTTCACTAAAAACAAGCAGGGAATTACTATCCCCTAGATTTGCTTGACTTTTAAAAGGCATTATGCTATACTGCCATTGTGAGTGAGGACTTCGAAATGAAATCTTTACGATATCAACAAACGTTTTCTAGATCGGTCGCCGCAAGGCGGCTTTTCTAGTGTTTCTATTTTATAATCTAACATAAAACCACCCGTATATGAGTGGTTTTATGTTAGATTATAAATCTGCTTTTAAGTCATCAA
>CALDKO010000102.1 GCA_937898165.1 uncultured bacterium
ATTGAGCTGATTTTCGAGCTTTTTTGAGTCCGAATTTTCGTCGTTCTTTTGCGCGAGGATCTCGTTTTAGGAATCCTGCTTTTTTCAAATCAGTTTTGAAATCTTCACTGATTTTTACCAAAGCACGAGCAACACCGTGTCGCACAGCCTCTGCCTGAGAATGAATTCCACCTCCAGAAACAACAACTGAAACAGTGTATTCAGAAACGTTTTCAGCTGTATGAATTGCTCCCATAGCTGTTTTAAACAATTCTGTAGTTGGGAAATATTCGTTCACAGAACGTCCATTTACCGTCATAACTGTTTTTTCAGCAGGAATCAAGCGTACCTGAGCAGTAGAAGTCTTTCGACGTCCAATTGCAGCAGTGTATTTAGTTTTACTGGTTGTAGTAGACATAATAGTAAGAGTAATAATAATTATTCAGTAACTGAAAGATTTTTCAAAATTTCATCACGTAGTTTGTTACGTGGAAGCATACCTTTTACAGTTCGCATCAACACCTCGGAAATTCCACGACGTTTCAATAAGTTTCCGCGAGTTTCATGCTTTAACCCACCTGGATATCCAGAGAAAGTTTTGTAGGTATCATCCATTTTATCAGTAAGATCTAATTTACTAGCATTTACCACTTCTACATGGTGTCCTGATAGTTTATTAGGGGCAAAATCCGGAGAATTTTTCCCTCGCAAAATTGACGCAATTTCAGTTGCAAGTCGTCCCAATTTTTTATTTGTAGCATCAAGTGTGTATTTCATAGTAATAAAAAGTTAAGCGCGGCCTGGACTAAATAAATTCGATCAACGCCATCGGCGCTCCATCACTGGCACGAGCTGGGATTTTAAGGATACGTGTGTAGCCACCAGTTCGGTCAACATATTTTGGTGAGATATCTCGGATTAATTTCTGAGCAACATCCAATTGTCCACCCATGTCAGATGCAAGGATACGAACATTAGTAATTGCGTTTCCAGATTTAGCTCGAGTGATCATTTTTTCAATATACGGACGAAGTTCTTTTGCGCGAGGTTCAGTAGTCATAATGCGACCTTCCATCACCAACGCACGTGCAAGTGATCGCATGAATGCACGACGAACATTTGTTTTTCGTCCAAATTTTCGGTTGTGATTGTGATTTCGCATAAAATAAATACTTATAATTCAAATTGATAATAAAGGCTATTCTACTGATTTATTTTTTTAATGCAAGTCCGAAATCAGTGAGGACTTCTTTTAATTCTTTCAATCCTTTTTCTCCAAATCCATCCAGATCCAATAGATCTTTTTCTGTTTTTTGGATAAGACCTCCAACAGTTCGAATACCTGCTTCTGACAAGGCGTTCAATGTTCGTGTTGAAAGTTGGATTGAGTCAATACGAGTTTTAAGCACGTCAGTCATATCAACTGATGATTCAGCAGAAACTTCTGCAGCATCTTCAGCGGCTGGTGCAACACTCATTTTTTCTGTAACCACTTCTGGGATAACAAATTCTTTTAGATCCAGAATTGCTTTGAATTGATCAAGCATAATTCGAACAGATTGAGAAAGAATTGCACTTGGACTTTGTGAGCCGTCAGTGTCAATCATTACTCGTAATCGGTTATAGTCAGTTCGATCCCCTACACGCATGTTTTCTACTTCATAGTGAGCTTTTACAATTGGGGTAAAGACTGCATCCATAACGATGTGTCCAACTTCTGCTTTTTCCTTGATTAATGCTTCGCGAGCAATCATACCAAGACCTTTTGCAAGAGTGATGTCGATTTCCAAACGTCCGTTTTTATCTGTGATTTCAGCAATAGGTTGATCAGGAGTTAATACTTCTGCAACACCATTAGTTGAGAATTCACCAGCAGTAACCACACCTGGTTTTGTAGCAACCAATGTGATTGTTTGTGGTTCATCTCCAATCAAGTGAAAACGAGCACGTTTTAGATTTAAAATCATAGTCAACACATCCTGATGAATTCCTGAAACGGAATCAAATTCATGTAATGCACCGTGAATTTTATATGAGATAATTCCTGTTCCTGGAATAGATGAAAGGATAATTCGACGTAGCGAGTTACCTAAAGTATGTCCATATCCTGGAGCCAGACCTTCTATCTCGTATACTCCTGAAGTTTTTGTTTCAGAAATAATCTTAAATTTTGAAGGGAGAACAATTGAAGTAGAATACATAATGCGTTATTTGGTGTTTCAAAAGAAACATTAGCATGCTAATTACCTTTATGATTGAAATAGGTTCTAGAATATTTCAAAAAAGGTTCGCGCATCAGCAGATAGTTATGAAAACTATCCATGAGTCACTGATTATCGACTGTAGAACTCGATAACGGCTTGAGGATTCAAGAATGGATCAGTATCTTTTGGCATAGCAGTAATGTCTGCTTTTGAAAAGTCTGTTGACCATTTAATCCAATCAGGAGTTTTAAACGCTTTAAGCTTTGTTGCCACATCGGTGAACAAGACTGTTTTTTTACTTCCTTCACGGATAGCAATAACATCGCCTTTTTCTACTTGGTATGATGGAATAGTCATTTTCTTTCCATTTACCAAGATATGCCCGTGAGAAACGATTTGTCGTGATAATGCACGTGATGAGGCAAGACCTAATCGGTACACTACGTTATCTAATCGTCGTTCAAGGAGTTGTGATAATAAGTCTGAAGGTTTGATTCCTTTTTTACCATGAGTCATTGCGTGATTAATGTAGTTACTGAACTGCTTTTCACGAACACCATAAGTAAATCGGATTTTTTGTTTTTCCAAGAATTGAACCCCGTAATCAGAACGTCGTACTCTGACTTCCTTTTTACCAGTTTTTTGTCGAGCGAGGAATTTTTGTGTTTGACATTTTTCAAACATTCCAACTCCTAACCGGCGACAAATTTTATATTTTTTAGTAGTTGATGACATAATAATAAAATATATTAAACGCGACGTGCTTTTTTAGGACGCGGACCATTAAATGGTACAGGAGTTTTATCTTTGATAGAAAGAATATCAATTCCTCGAGCGATAAATGCTCTAATAGCTGACTCACGACCTGAACCAACACCTTTTACTACAATATCCACTTCTTTTAATCCAATCATCTGAGCTTTTTCAGCCAGAACTTCTCCGATTTTAGCAGCTGCGAAAGGTGTTCCCTTTTTAGCTCCTTTGAATCCAAGTGCTCCTGATGAAGATGACATGATTACATTTCCATCTTTATCAGTAAGGATAACTTTCGTGTTATTATAGGTTGCTTGAACATGTAATAATCCACTGACCAATTTTTTCTTTGGCACACGGGAAAGAGCTCGATCTTTCAAGCTTTTGTTTACACGCTGACCTTCTTGTTTTACAATGCGTTTTTTACCCATAGGAGATAAGAGAATAAGAAATAAATAAAATAATATTGACTAATATATAAATATGAAATGATAAAACTAGGTTTTACTTTCTTTACGACGACCTGATGCCATCGTGTTTCGTTTGTTACCACGAACAGTTCGAGAGTTTGTTTTTGTTCGTTGACCACGAGATGGTAAACCATGAGCATGTCGTGAACCTCGGTATGAACCGATATCTTTCAAACGTTTAATGTTCTGGCTTACTTCTCGTTTCAAGTTACCTTCGAGTTTGAAGTCTTCGGTAAGTTTGCGGACAATAGCTTCTTCGTCTGCTGTGATTTCTTTGATCTTTTTAATAGGATCAACTTTTGCTTGTTCCAAAATAGAACGAGCACGAGAAAGACCAACACCGTAAATAGCGGTTAATCCATATTGTGCTTGTTTATTGTCAGGAAGTGTTATACCTAAAATACGCATAGATGAAATAAAAAATTATTGACGCGCTTTGTGGCGTGGATTTTTCTTGTTAATACGAAACAGACGACCTTTTCGACGCACAATGATGTCATCCGCACTAATTTTTTTAATCGATGATTGTACTTTCATGTCGATTGGGAGTCAGAAGACTTAATAAAACTGATAATTTCCATTTAATAAAATGGCGGTTGTGCGAAAAATAGTTTAGCACAATTACATTCTTTTGACAATACGTCCTTTTCCACCATACGGGTCGAGGAGTACCTGGACTGTATCACCCACTAATACTTTAATGCGATGAAGTTTCATTTTTCCAGAAAGATAAGCAACCATTGGATTTTCTGCGTCTTTTATCTTTACGCGGAACATTGCATTTGGTAATGCTTCTAAAACTGTAGC
>CALDKO010000103.1 GCA_937898165.1 uncultured bacterium
ATTATTTGAGTATTCTGAAATATTTGCTCCAGGGTTGCAATATGATGAGTTTCGCTGGTAAGTGTTTTCACTGGAATACCATAATTATGTTGTAGATTGTTGTATTCACGAATTACGCCATCTAAGGGGTTTTCAGATTTTCTTATAATTTTTTTAATAGTATTAAAAATAAAGCAAATAAAGAAATCAATACGGTAATTCTCATCAATTTGAATTTTTTGTGGATTAAATCCAATGGTCCCTTGTGGTAAATCTATGCCAAATAATTTCTTGGCTTCATCTGTTATATATGCAGTTGAAAGTGGGCATAGATAGATATCTACCATCGTTAGATATCCAGGTTCAATTTCAATAATCAAGGCTGTGTGGACACCTCCGATAGGTGCGTTTTGTGGTGCTTCACACGCATGAATTATTTTTCCAATAGTATTGTAGTATTCAAATCTATTTTCAAATATTTCTGAAAAACTACTATCTTCAAACGTGAACCAAATATCCAGATCACTGTATGGGTCTGCATCATTTCGTGCAACCGATCCAAACACATGGGCCTCAATGGCTTTATTTTTGAATTCCTCTACAGCTCTTTTTAAAATGGTTTCTCGTCCAGATATTGAGATGATTTCCTTTTCAGGTCGGGTAAGTTGTATCATGTAATCATTATATAGTTTTAATGTTAATGCATCAAAACATTTTTTTTAAATTAATAATCAAGTTTTTTATACAGTAAATTAAATATAACCGCTTGAAAACGCGCCAAGTCTTTATCTCTAATAATGAATGCGTCTTTTGCATTAAGGTTAATAAATGCAACACTGTCCGCATACACCAATTGGATAATATTCTGATCGAACAAATCTTTTTCCGGCGGAATGAATCTAATGAATCGTTCTAACCGAGATTTCTTTGCCTTTCCAGAAATAGGATTACTGATAACCAGTCGTTCCAGTTTTTTCTTGTCACGACGTAATCGGTAATCAGGTGACAGGTAGCGATTTACTTCCTCTAAATCACGTTCAGATGTGTAACGGAAAAAGGTACCACCTTTTGGCATACGGTCGATTACATCATCAAACACAGCACGGATACCGGCAGGTCCTTTGAAATACGTAACATGATCAGGAACGCTTCTCATTTTTTTCTTTTGAATATTTTCTGTCAGTGTTTCAACTTTTTTATCAATGTTTTGAAATGCTTGCTGGATAACCTCTGGGTTGGTAGTGCTGTAGTGAAAACGTTTGCCAATCCGTATTTTTTTTATAAATCCTTTTTTCAGGAGGGAAGTAAGATTCCGGTATACTTCTGGCCTATCAATTTGTGCTAGTTTTGAAATATGAGCAGCTAGTAACTCGCTTTTATTTTCTAGTAGAGTTGTATAGACCAGGGCAGCATTTTTGCCTAGCCCAAGTCTTTTAAATGTTTCAGAGAGGTTCATAATTAAAGTGTACTATTATTGATACACTTTCGCAATATTTCCTGCAGGAATTAGTAGATCCTATACCATAGTAGGTGAGTCTCATTCTTCACAATATAAAAACAAATAACATGGAAAAGAAAGTCGCACCAATTAAAGCAAGCGAAATCGACAAGGTTAGGCATCAAGCAATCCCTGATGTAGTAGTCGAAGCATTCAATGAACTGATTCTTAAGAATTTCAGTAGTGGCTCCGCTACAGTTATGCAGGACGACGTTGCTAAGTTGATTGTTCAAAAAGGCTTAAAACGTCAGGATATCTTTGATAACCATTGGTTGGATGTCGAAGATTTATACAGAAAAAATGGATGGAAGGTAGATTATGATAAGCCTGGATATAACGAAAGTTACAATGCTTACTTTGTATTTAGTGCTAAAACAAAATAGGCTCATTCACAACCACCCTGGTATTATGAGGGTGGTTTTTTATTAGTGGCTGGTTCATGGTACTATATACATATGAATACATATAATTGGTACTCGCAGTTAATTAGGCCTACCTGGTCACCACCGGGATATTTGTTTGGACCTGTGTGGACATTTCTCTACGTTTTAATTTTTATATCATTCGGTAAAGTATTTATGATGGCTTGGCAGAAATCAATCCCAACTATTGTTATTTTACCTTTTATATTGAATTTAATTTTTAACTTTGCATTTACGCCACTTCAGTTTGGTTTAAAAAACAATCTTTTTGCAGCGATCGATATTCTACTTGTTCTAGGAACTCTTGTTTGGGCAATGATTGCTATTTATCCACACGCAAAATGGATTAGTTACATGCAGATACCATATTTGTTATGGGTATCGTTTGCAACTGTTTTACAGTTAACTATTACCTATTTGAATAGATAGTTCCGTAAAATTATATATTGATATAAGTATTTTTGATTTGACATTTTATGATAAAAGGGTATATTAGACTGAAAGTCCTAATGTATAATTCAAAATATTACTAAAAATAAACTCAATGGAAAAATTTCTTTTTTACCTTTCTTTTCTCTTAATCGCTAGTTCAGGTATATTTACCGAACTTACCATTGCTCCGTCATTAATAGAGTATAAAGCAGTATTTTCTTTTTTAGATAAAATTTGCTTCTTAACAGGGATACTTGCCTATCTTGGAAGCGAGGAAACACAGCAGTTATCAATAACCAAAAGAGCATTTAGTATAATAGGTCTCTATATACTATTTGCAGTTGCTACGCGATTAATTGTTATGTATGTTCTATAATATAAACCACCGATATGTTCGGTGGTTTTTTGTTTATATTAGTTTTATTTAAATAGATGGTATAGTTATGGGTATGAAAGAACAAAAAATCCCTAAAATAGAAAAATCAACAGAAAACAAATACAAAGAATATATTGATGTTGCATTAGAATTATCTAAAAATCTTGAAGGATTCACATTTCCTGGCATTACCGAAGAATCATATGTCATTATAAAAAAGAATGATGAGGAATACCCTGGATACGTAACACCAATTGATGAGATTATTGAAAAAATGAAAATACAAGGAATGAAGGTAGTAATAGGTAAAGATCCAGCCAGTGGAAATGTTTGGTTATTACCAAAAGACAGTAATGATATAAGTGACTCTATACTACCAAAGTTTTTGGTGATTAATGATGAGATGGAGGATAATTTTAAAAAATTGATTTTGATTAATAGAAAATAAATTTATATAACTATGAATACCAAAGAAACGTATTTAATCATATTATGTGGCCAGGCTTTTTCTGGTAAATCAACCCTATCAAAGAAATTATCAGAATTTTATAATGCAAAAATAATTGGTCGTGATGCTGTGTATTTTACATTAGAGGAATTATTGGCTTTTGAAAATACCCCTGACGAAGATGATCCTTCACTATGGAAAAATTTATGGCCAATTGCTATCCAAGGAATTAAAAATCAACTATTAACAGGAACATCGGTCATTTTTGATGATACATGCTTATTTTTTAGCCAACGTGAAGAATTGCGAATAATCGCAGAACAAGCAGGAATAAAAAGTGTACTAGTCTATTTAGATATTCCTGTGGAAATACGTAAAGCAAGAAAAGAGGAAAATAAAATAACCAAACACAGACACGACGTTCCTTCTGGTTGGCTTGATAATGACGAAAAGAAATTTGAACGACCTACTGATATAGAAAACCCTATTATATATAAAAACGAAGAGGATTTTGGGGAAATTATTGGGAAAGTAAATAACCTATAGGGTTATGATATAGTTATAACAATGATTAGAACCCACGAAGAATTTATAGAAAAAATAGATCCGATAGTACAGTTT
>CALDKO010000104.1 GCA_937898165.1 uncultured bacterium
TAAACAGCTCTATCGATTGTGGAACATATGCAATAAATTCTTTTAACTCATCTTGATAAAAATCTTCTTTTACTGATTTATCATCCAGTAATATTCGCCCGCCGGTGGTATCCATCTTTCGTAAAATTAAATTTACCAAAGTAGTTTTACCAGCACCTGTTGTTCCACATATACCAACCTTTTGTCCAGATGGAATAGTGATGCTTAAATTATCAAACAGCACTTTTCCGTTCGGATAAGCAAATGAAACATTTTCAATAATAATTGAAGGCTTTTCAATTATTTTTGTAATGGATGCATTCTCTTGTGAAACAAGGTCAACTATTTCAAACGGGGTTTCAAAGATATCAATCATTTCAATCGCATCAGCAGTTGCTTTGGAAATATTTTTAAGTGACCCATCCAGTGACCACATGACGTTTGCAATGGATACCATATAACTAATAAATAATGACACAGTACCAATAGAGATTTCACCGGCTATATAAAACTTTGCCAATGAATACACCATCACAGCCTCAAATGAGGTTGCAAGTGTTGCTTTCAAAATCCTCGTATTGTTCCCAAAAATCCACGTTCTAAATAAATTAGATGAGTGAATAGAAACAACGTCTCGGAATGTTTTAAACTCTTGCTCCCTTTTTCCTGAATGCAATATAGTTTGAACATTTCCAACAATATCAGACAAGGAAGCGGTAATGCCTGATTCGCTTGCTGCAGCTCTTTCATCCAACACTAGTTTTTTCTTGAAAAAGTAAAATGAGATAATCAACATCGTTGAAATAAAACAAAATACAATCAATCCTAAATAAAAGTGAAGTGAAAATGAGATAATCGTTATCCCAACCACATACAGCGCTACCACCAACACGCGATATACTAATTCATCAAACAATGTTTCAAATGAATTACTGTACCTACGTACACGTGCAACTAATTTCCCTGCATATGAATTAGCAAAAAAATTAGATGAATGTTTCAGCATAGTACCAACCGATGACCCAAAGAGTACCTGGATCATACTGGATTGAAATTTAACCATATTATAATCTGCTGTTCGCAAAAATATATTAAAGCTAATATTCACCAGTAAAAACCACCCAACTGCATGTAGCGGTGTTATACTCAACTTGGTCAAATCATCAATAATCGTCTTAAACACATATGGTCGGGCAAGTTCAGTTAAACTGAAACCTAACGCATAAAAAATAATCGCACCCAGTGCGAAATTTCGATATCCTGTGGATTCTCGAAAATAATACCCTACTACCTTTCTTAATTGCTTCATATTTCTTTTTTTTATTTAATTTACAATATTTATCTACACAATATCACATAATAACGTATACGTCAAATAACACCTTTTCCAGGTGTTATTTTTTACGAAACAATATTACATTCGATCTGGTGCATTAATTCCAAGCATCCATAATCCATTTTTTATGATAATTTGAGCTGATCTGGCGATTGCAATACGATGCGCGGAAACCTCCCTATTATCTGTATCAATAATTTTATGCGATCCATAAAATGAATTAAAGGACCGCGCAACTTCAAGTAAATACGTCACAATATAGTTTGGTGCATATTCAGTAATTGCAAGTTCAACCACCTCTGGAAATCGATACATTATTTTTTCAAGTTCTGAAACTTCAACACCTGATTTCAATTCCGAATTGATTCCCTGTTCCTTCCCTTTTTCAATCAATGTCTGGATTCGCGCATGGGTATACTGCAGATACGGACCAGAATCGCCTTCGAATGACAGACTGGTTTCCGGATCAAAGTTTATGTTCATTCCAGGTTTTGCACGAAGGATTGAAAATTTGATCGCGGCAATCGCAATATCACTTTTAGTTTTCTCATCAATATCACGTTCCGCAGAAGCTTCTGAAACTTCCTCTGAAACTGCGTCGATCATATCTGCCGCCAATGGCACACCACCTAATCGTGATGACATTTTCTGACCTTTGAATGACATACGACCATGTGGAACATGAATACTTTTTTCTTTCCATTCTGGGTGTATTTTCTCTGCAGCATCGAGCACAATATTAAAATGCGGAATCTGTTCATGATCAGTCACAAATACCGATACATCAGGATGATGTATTTCAAACTTCATCGATAGTAATCCTAAATCTTTTGCATCATAGGTCGGGTTTCCCTGACTATTGATGAATACTGATGTATTCAAATTCTTTTTAGATTCATCAGGAATATACACGATTGCACCTTCACTTTCTGTAAAAATCGATGGAGTATGTTCCAATACTATCTTTTTACCAACCTCTCCTGATTCACTTTCGTAAATATACGAATCAAAATGAGAGCCAAGTTGTTTTGTTATTTCTTCAAAATATTCAATATTAATTTTTTTACAAAATTCATAGACTTCAAGTTCTCGAGACGGAATTTTATTAAATAACTTATTTGTAGCATCCTTCACTTTTAACTGAAACGATTCATCGTTTTCATATTTTGCAGTACCAGAAACATACCAATGACCCATACTAATAAGTATGTCTTTAAAACCATCTGGCATGGATATAAAATTATTCCAAGACTCTTGGTCAGGGTAATATTCAGTTGCAGTCACAACAGCCTTCGCAATTCCAAGCGAAATATCAGATGGAAATGACATCGTTGTAACATCTGCACCACTTGATTGCATTAATCGTGTCAGCGATTCACCGATTGCATTGTTCATCATGTGACCGATATGAAATGGTTTGAACAGGTTTGGTGATGAATGTTCAACTAATATTTTCTTACCGGCATGAGCTGATACATTTCCAAAATCTTTTTCATGATCTAAAATTTCAGCAATTGACTGATTAAAAAATTCTGGCGCAAGTGTAAAATTTATGAAACCAGGTCCAGCAATCGTGATATCTGAAATTTCTGGAATAACTTGTTTTTTAATTTCATTCACAATCATTTCTGCGACTTCACGTGGATTTTTTTGCGTAGATTTTGAGGCAGCCAGTGCAACATTTGTCGCATAATCACCATGATCCAAATCTGAAGGATGTTCCACAACAAAAGAAACATCAGAAATGTTTAAAGATTCCAATGCTTTCTGTATTGATTGTTGTATCGTTTCTGCAATAGTCATAATGGTAATCTAGCATATTTTTCATTATTTGTAATAAAAATTAACTAGAACTGAAATTTGATTAGTCTGATAATATGTGCTATTGTATAGAAAATAAAACAAGTACATTATGAAAAGAATTGGAATCACCGGAGGAATCGGAACCGGAAAAACATCAGTAACTGATCTTATAGGAAACTACCCCGGAGTGTTTTGTATAAAAACAGACGATATTGCAAAACAAGTCGGAATGCAGCATCCAGATGAAGTCGAAGCTATAGTAGGTTTTCGGGTTAATTTCGAAAATACATTAAGTCGCAAAGAGCTTGCGAAAGCTTTGTTTGAAAACAAAGAATTGTTGCAAAAATATGAAGATTTTATTCATCCATTAGTAAGAGATGAGGTTGAAGAAATTATAGCAACCTTATCACCGCGAGTGAAAATTTGTTTAATAGAATCAGCACTTATTTTCGAAAAGCAACAGCGTGGTATGTATGATGACATCATAATTATTACAGCAGAGAAAACTGTTCGCTTGGAGCGATTAATCAAACGCGGATTAACCGCGGAAGAATCAGAAAAAAGAATGAGTAACCAGATAGAGCTTCCTATTAATGATCCTAGATTTATTACTATCGACAACAGTGGAGATTATCAGAATCTCAAAGAAAAAGTACATGCTCTGTATCACCAATTGATGGGCATTGAAAATCCTGCGCGCAAAAAAGCACTCTATGCCGGAAGCTTTGATCCACCAACACTTGGTCATGAATGGGTTATAAAAACAGCTCAGAAATTCTTTGATGTTGAAGTTGCTATTGCAGTAAATTCTGAGAAGAAATTCCTATTCAATCTTAAAGAAAGGATGGATATGCTCGAGCGAATGATGCCAGGAATTAAAGTAACAAGCTTCCAAGAAGAATATACTGTTGATTACGCAAATAATAATAATATTTCAGTCCTCATTAGGGGGATGCGAAATACTACTGATTTTGCGTATGAACAGACGGTTTATAACATAAATAAACAGATGGAACCTGAGTTGGAAACTTTTTTTATTCTTCCTGAAAAAAGCTTGGGTGATATCAGCTCAAGTGTGGTTAAATCCATGATTGGATACAAAAACTGGGAAAAACGTGTAGTGCCATTTATTCATCCTTACGTTTTGGAAAAATTGAAAGAAAAATTTAAAAAATAATTGAACAAAAAAGCCACTTACGTACGTAAGTGGCTTTTATTATAAAATAAAGGTAATTTGACAAAACCTATATTGTAAGTATTATGATATATAAATATTCATTAACATTAAAAAAATAAAGATGAGCAAAAAAAATACAACGACTCCGAGTAATGCACGAAATGAGGAGCTCAAGGCTATTTTGGAAAGATTTAAGAATGAGGGAAAAGATCCTTTTGACAGAGAAAATATTGAAGCTTTAGGTAACAAAATAATCATTGAAAATGAAGACTGGTATGTAATCAAAAATCAATGGCCTTACCAAAACGCAAAAAGACACTTTGTTATCATATGTAAACACAACATCCAAAACATTGTTGAGTTATCAAGAAAGGCTTTACTGAATTTACAAAAAATACAGAGTGAATTAATCGTACATTATAAAATCTACGGTGGTGCGTTTTGTATGAGATTCGGTAATCCTGAATTATCAGGTACAACCTGTACGCGTTTACATGGACATCTACTAACCCCAAAAGAAAACGAATTGGTCACCTTCCCTATCGGGAAATTTAAACAAAAAAAAGATGGAAAATAATTTTGGATATTTACCTTGGGAGCAACGTGTTCCTGATTTACAATATCAAAATCTTTTAAAAGAGATTTTAGAAAATGGAGAAATTCATAAACCTATTCATGGTGAAGAGACAAAACGGATAACCGGTTACCTCATGAGGTTTAAACGTAACAATGGTTTTACTATGACACCAACGCGCGATTTATTAAAATATAATTTATTGCAAGGTGCTATGGGTGAAAATATTGGCTTCATGAACGGTGCGAGAACCTTAACCGAATTAGCTAATTATGGATGTCCTGAGTCATTTTGGAAGAGATGGGTTACGGCAGAAAAATGTGCCAAATTCGGATTGACTGAAGGAGATTTAGGGCCAGGTTCATACGGTGCAGCATGGGCAACATTTCCAAAACCAGACGGAACTACCTTTAATCAAATTGAGGGTATGATTCGTCAAATGCGAGAAGTTCCTATGCTTCGTACTATACTGATCGATCCTTGGATTCCTTTTTATACAGTTTCAAATGATCCAAAAAATCAAAGAAGTGTCGTGGTTGCACCATGTCACGGCTGGGTACATATTCATATTGATACTGTTAATAAAACATTCAAATTAGAACACAAACAACGTTCTGCAGATGCGCCGGTTGGACTCCAGTTTAATATGATGCAGTATTTTGGAATGGGTCTAATGACCGAACGAGTTACTGGATATCATTTTGACGAGTTAATCTATTATATTTCTGATGCTCATATTTATGAAAGTCAGTATGAATATGTTAAGAGATTAATAGACTGCGAGCCTAAAAAATATCCTATTGTTTATTTAGCTGAACAGGCTCCAACGGACAATATCTTTGCGTTCAGACCCAAAGATTTCATTGTTGAAGAATATGAGCCAAATCCATGGTTTAGTATCCCTACTCCAATTTAATAAAAATAAATAAAATCCCGTATCATATGATACGGGATTGTTTTTTATTCAAAAATAAGCTTTTTAATGGTTACACCTTTTGATTCCAGTGTTTCTTTTCCGTCAACAACAGAATAACCCTGAACGAATGTTAAATTTTTAATACCTGTTTCGCTGAGTAATTTTGCACATGTTGGACATGGAAAGTCTGAAACCAAAATATTAAATCTTTTTAGTGCAATACCTTCTTTTGCGGCTCGTGCAATCGCCCAAGCTTCTGAATGAATTGCAGAACAATATTCAATATGTTCTCCGGGTTTAAAATTAAAACGTGGATCGCCAAAAATATTGAGACTTAAATCATTTGGATAGTGTTTATTATAAGATGCCAAAAGTATATCTCCATAATCATTGTAAATAACACAACCAACCTGTCGCCACCAGTCAACCGATTTGTTAACTTGTTTCTTTAACGCTTCAAAAACATTTTTTGGAAAATCATCAAAGTGAATTGTGTCAACATCGATTTCTTTCTGTAACAGTGTTTGGTTTTTATCCCAACGAAGTGAAAACGGTAGTAATGTAGTTTTCGATAATAGTCCTGGAACTTTGCTCAAGAGGACATCTGATACATCATCATTCGGCATAATAATTTCAACTGCCCCAGCCATCGCTGTCTGTATTGGCAGAGAAATATACTTTCCAGAAAGTGATCTAAATTCAATCTTTTTAAACATTAATTGCAAACTAGCCTTTATGAAATTAGTATCTACCGCTCGTAAGTCCCTTATCAGATAATTAATATCAGGAAAACTAACAGCCAAACTTTCACCATCGAGTAAGTACACAATCGTCTGCTCATCAGCAAACAGATTTAAAAAATCAACATAGCCTTGGTGAACCACAGGAACATACAAGACAATTGCTTTATTCTTTTCCATCGCCTCTAAATTTAATTCCGTGTTTATCAAAAACTTGTTCCAAATCTTTCATCAAGACCTGAAAAGCGTCGACACTACCTATCTTAACAATTTCTCGGATACGGTTTGTGGTTGATGTTTGTGCTTGAGGTTTTAAGCAAACAATTTCACCGCAATAATGCCCACGATCTTTTTTAATTTCTTCTAACTTTCCATCTTCGGTTGTTTCGGAAATAATTAAAATATCAGGCATAATAATGCGAACTAGCTCCACATTGTCTTCTAGATTGTCTTTTAATACAACATAATCAACACAGCGGAGTGCTTGTAGCATTTCAATCCGTTCACCTTCAGGAACAATCGGGCGATGTTCGCCTTTTCTTGCTTTGGTTAATCGATCGGAATCAATTCCGACGATCAATATCGTTCCTTTATCTTTTGCTGCTTGCATGTAACGAATATGACCAACGTGCAGTAAATCCCAAACACCCAGTGTCAGTACAATTTTTTCTCCTTTATCTTTTAATTCTTTTACGAACTTTTCAAGATTTTCAAAAGGAATAATTCTAGTTTCTTCCATGATTATTTATTTTTAAATGAGTAATTTTTTGTTTACAATACTTTAATTAATAAGACACGTCAAGAATTGACAAACCGTATAAAACACGTAATATAAAAGAAAAACTAAATTAAAGATATGGAAAAATTACCTGACATTATTGGAATCTTTTTAGTGCAATTAAAAAAGGATCATAAAAAAGGATCATTGGTCACCGGAGGAATCGGCATTGACGGAAAACTACTCTATAGAGATTCAGAAGTACCTGGGGATTTGGCACGATTCAAAAAATATTCTGGCGGACGAACTATTGTTTTTGGACCTGGAACTTATAATGGTTTATTTATTAAACCATTACCTCACAGGAATAATATTGTAGTAAGCAGATCGTACCCTTCTGAACTAACAGAAATCGCACCAAAACTGTACCATATTAACGATCTGGACAATGCAGTATTAGCAGCCAGGGAACATTTTCCTGAACAAGAAATTGTTGTAGGAGGTGGTGAGCCTGTGTACAAAAAATTGATACCCCAGTGTAAGTATCTGATTGTAACAGAAGTATATGGTGATAAAGAAGCCGACAGGTTTGTAACTATTCCAAAGGGAATGTTCAAAGAAATTGAACGAATTGAACATGAACATAACGGACTAAAATACGATTTTGTTATTTATGAACGAATTGTCCCTGTAAATCCAGAACTTGAAAGTGATGGTTCATAAAAAAATAATCAAAAAGCAACCAGTTTCCTGATTGCTTTTTTTATTGAACAAGAGATTATTATCCTTTGATATCAATACCCATTGATCGAGCTGATCCTGCAACAGTTTTCATTGCAGCTTCAACACTTGAAGTATTCAAATCTGGAAGTTTTTTCTCTGCGATTTCTCGCAGTTGTGCTTCGGTGATTGATCCAGCTTTTTTCTTTGCATTTGTTCCAGAGCCACTCGCAATTCCTGCAGCTTTTTTAAGCATTGCAGACATAGGAGGAGTTTTGATCGCAAATTCGAAAGTTCGATCATCGTAGATAGTCATCGCAACAGAAGTCATTTCACCCATTTGTTCGCGAGTTGCCGCGTTGAATTGGTTTACGAATTCTCCGATGTTGATACCAGTTTGTCCAAGCACCGGTCCAAGTGGTGGAGCAGGTGTTGCTTTCCCTCCAACGATCTGGAGTTTAAGCTGTTTCATTATTTTTTTAGCCATATAATTTAATGTGTTATTTGCAAAGGTAATTGAAGCGACCCTTGCTAATTAATCAGAATAATCTGAAAGCGTAACAGGGACTATATTACTGATTTTTGAAAAAAAGTAAAGAAAATAAAAAAGACCTATTGGGTCTTTTTTATTAGATCTTTTTAACTTGTACAAAGTCGAGCTCTACTGATGTTTCCCGTCCGAACATAGATACCATTACTTTTACCTTTCCTCGATCATGATCAACCTCTGATACGTGACCTTCGAAATCCTTGAATGGACCATCGGTAATGGTAACAATTTCTCCTGGTGTAACCAAAATAGTATGTTTTGCTTTTTCTGCACCTTCCATTCGTGAAAAGAGGAAATTGATTTCTTCTTCGGTTACTGGTACTGGTGTTGTTCCAGATCCTACGAATCCGGTTACACGTGGTGTGTTACGAACCACATACCATGAATCGTCGTCTACGATCATATCTACCAAAACGTACCCAGGGTAAATTCGGTCTTCTACTTCTACTTTTTTACTACCTTTTATTTTTACTACCTTTTCTGTTGGTACAACCACGTTGAAAATCTTGTCTGTCATATTAAGTGACTCGGCACGCTGTTTTAAGTTACGCATTACTGCGTTTTCATATCCGGCATAAGTGTGAATCGCATACCAATTGCGACCCTGTTGCATATCCTGTTTTGACATAAAGAAAAGGTGAAAGAAAGGCTAATAAATATTATCGAGTAATGAATGTCTGTAAAAGTTTACTGAATATTCCATCAAACAATCCAAGGTAGAAACCAACTGCTACTGAAATAACCACTACGATTGCTGTGTGGCCCAATGCCTCTGTTGGTGATAACCAGGTAGTTTTTTTTGCTTCACTAATAACTCCTTTGAAAAAGGTCGCGATTGAATTCATAATAAGCCTATAATAGCAGAAAATTAAGAAAAGTCTAGTTGTAGATAAAAATACAGAATATAGTTTTTATTATTCGAGTACCTGCCGGAGCCCGTTAGGGCGTGAGGTAGCTTGCTCTACGCAGAATGGTAAAAACTATATTCTGTATTGTAATAATTAATTATTCCACCTCTGGCACACATTTTCTACATTTGCAGCCCTTTGGTTTGATATGTTCATCAAAGAATTCTTCACCATAATTATAGGTTAATTCCTCGCCTTCTTTGATATTCTTAAAAGCATAAATGAAAATATGATCGCGCACATTCATAGCATCGCAATTCCCCTGTCCGCATTGATGATTGATATATCGAGCTTTGTTCCCTCTTCCAGAACCATCAATAGTCCATTTTGAATTAATTTCAAATAAATATTGCCCTCCACGTTTTTGTGCTTCTTCATCACTAATTATTTCGCCAGTATACTCAATAATTTTTGTTCCTTTTGGAATATCATGTCCTGCGAACAATCCCATACCAGTTCTTGATTTTTTAATATGTAATAATGGTTTTTTCATATGCATGCATCATAACAGAAAAAATGAAAAAGAAAAATCCTTTAACAATCGGTTAAAGGATTTTTTTATAATTCATTAGCGTAACCAGTAAAACTGGCCATTCCTCCAATTGAATGATCGCTGACATGCTGAACCGTACTGGTTAAAAAACGTCATGTCACATCGGTTATAATCCCATCGATAATTATATCGTGTAGGAACAAAACCATTTGGCATAGGTGCGTACACACTACCGGAATAAGGGCCAGATACAGGAACAGAATAATAATTATTCCAATCTTGATTCCACCAATCTACGTTCTGCGGAACATTATACGTATATCCTCCAAAAATGTATTGGAGATACTGTAATGTTGGTAAGCATGAGGTGAATAACAGTATCACCATTAACATTACCGAGAGAAGTCTTTTTTTCATGGTACATATTTTTATTACCTTAACGGTACCATATCTGTTTATTTTGTAAAGTACTTATTTATTTTTTGCTTTTTTAGTCCACAAGATCCATGTAACTGTTAATAATACAATAATTAAGAATCCGATATTTTCAAATCTTCCAATACCAGAAGAAACTGAATCCAAACTATTACCAAAAAACCATCCAAGTATCCCAAGTCCTGTAGCGCGAATAAAAACACCAACACATGAAAGTATAATATACCGTGTCCATGACATTTCAATAATACCTCCATACACTGCCAATGCTACAGATGGAATCACTGGAAATGCCCGCATACCAACAAACAACACATCATCCCATGGTGTTTTTTCAAGAGTTTTTTCCAACTGCTGAATATCAGCTACTTTTACACCAATCCATTTTCCCCATCGATCAATTATTTTTATTCCATATTTCCGGGCAAGCCATACATATGGCAATGATCCAATAGTTACTCCGAGTGCTGCAGGAATTGAAATCTGAACAATTAATTTTACAATTGATGCAAATGAGACAGGATCACCCCCCATAATAAAAATACCTGCTCCCATTTGTACCAATGACGATGGAATAAGCGAAATAACCTCCTCAACAATAGATGCCGCAAAAACACCGAATCCTCCGGCAATTTGTATCCAATGTTGCAATGTGTGTATAAAAAAATCCATAATTATTTAAAATATGTTTTACAAAACTCATCAATTTCTTGCTGGTTCATAATTTTTGCCATTACTCCACGGAATACTGTTTCTTGAATTTGTTTATCCCATTTCTTTTCTGGTCCACCTGATTGTGGGTTTTCTTCAAATCGTTCTCGAAATTCATTTTCATATGGTGATTATAGCATATTCTAAATACTTTCTAGAATGTTGACCATAATCTCTTTTGGAAGCAAATTATCAGTATTAATAATCAAATCAAAAACATGTAGATCTTTCTTTATGTCAAAACCTTTATGTTTTATATACAGGTTTCTAGTTTCATTATCCTTCATGGTAATAACTTGATTTGCAAGATATTTTGAAATATTACTTCGTTTTGCAACACGTTTGATCCGGGTTTTCTTATTAGTTTTTAAATAAACATTAAAACCTTTTTGAAATATCCATGACATAGTCCAACTATCCATAACAATATTCCCTCCTTCTAACTCTTTTAACAAAACATCATCACATACAAAATCTATTGGCTGTTTATCTTTTAATCGGTTTTTAAATAATTGTATACCTTGATCAGATTCCCAAAACCCTATTCCTGCTTTTGAAAAATTTACATCAGGCTGTATTCCTTGTAATAATTCTTTTAAAATACTGGATGGATGAACGACACGTAACCCTAAT
>CALDKO010000105.1 GCA_937898165.1 uncultured bacterium
GTAAGAGAGATTGCACAGCCTGAGCCGCTTTCAATGGATGGAGTAATTAGTGCAATGTATGATACAGCATCTATGACAATAAATGCATTGAAAAAACAAAAATCACCAACGATCATTTTGAATAACAATGCTGGTTGGGGTGAATACATTTCAAAACTTGTAACAGATTGATACCACGTAAGCATTTCATATTCTTTTTAATTGACACTCCTACCGGGAATGTGTATTATCGTAGCAATACGGGAACTACATTACTTGCACCTATCACTGCCGGATCGCTTGACGTTACTTTAAAGCACGCTCCTGCCGATTGGTTAAACACATCACTTGAATTTCAGCGTAACAATAACTATCATGGTATTATTCGCACTTATTCGCAGCCAGAAGATTTCAGAAAGGACGCGGCGCAAATGATTTCTGAACTTGTTTTATTAGGTGTTGGCGGTGAAACTGAATTAACCTTTGCGTCTTATGTTTACAATACACAGCCAGCCGCTGGTGATCCTACATACAAACTTTATACAAAGGGTAACCTGGATTTATACAACCTCACAGCAACACTTTTGGAAGGGTTATCTGTAAACATGATGGATGGCGGTGTAATGGAACTATTTAAGAACTATGAAAGCACAGTATTTGAAATTCCTTGCGATGGATCAATCCCGGAAAATATAAAGGTTAATTGCGATGGGTATTTGAAAGAAGATACATTGTTTTATAGCATTACGCCTACATCTGGAATAAATAATACCACTGGACGAATAAACTCATTGCCACTTATTTATTTAAATAATCTGACAGAAAATTATGGTGCCGTTCATGGCAATGAAAGTTTAGAAGATCTGCCAAATTTCAGCGTTTTTTCAGATAGCGCAAATACACCTATTTATTTTGATACTCAAACAGATGTTTATTTAAAAGGAACAATAAGCATCCGAAAAAATGGGTTTGGTGCATCTTATTTTAATATTTGGTACACAACAAATATTTTAACTACGTCCCCGGTTTCACTTATTCCAGCTTCGTCTTATTATGAACTCGATTATAATAATAAAATTGTATCATTTACAATTGATCAAAAAATAACTTTACAAGCCTACGAAAAACTATTTTTTGCGTTCACTTTTTTTGCTGGGTCAAGTCCAGGTGCTGCAGTTGGGGAAATTGTATTTGGTGATATGCAGATGAAGTTTATCTCAAAGCCAAAAAATTCAAGACCATGGGCAATTACTGCATACGATGCATGGAAGCAATTGGGTAAACTGATGTGTCAAAAAGCATCTCAGGCAGGAAGTGTTGTTAATTATAACTTTGAAAGCGATGCACTTGCGAATGCATTGAATTTCGTTTTGACATCTGGTGATGCATTAAGAGCAAGCAATGATCCATTATATCAAAGATATTATTCAGTAAATGAAAATCAGCAGACTGATTTCGGGCCAACCGCAAAAATGACCCCAAAGCAGTTTTTAGATTCTATTCGGGTGCCATTGTTTACCGCAATGGCTGTTAATCATGATTCAAATGGATTCGAGCAGTTATTCTTAACATCACTGGATAAAGTTTACGATAGTAGTACAGTAAATTTTTCGCTCGGAGAAGTCAGTTCAATGAAATGGGCATTTTCAAAAGAATTCAGATTTACTGATCTTGAAATAGGTTAT
>CALDKO010000106.1 GCA_937898165.1 uncultured bacterium
AAATTAAAAATAAGAAAGAAGCTATTTTGTATTTAGATAATAACATGCTAAAATAGCGCTATATGGCATATACATTTACCCAAACAAAAGAGGAATTCTCGAAAATCGAGGATTGGTTGAAAACACAGTATTCACAAATTTCTACAGGCCGAGCAAACCCAGCATTGGTGGATTCTGTAATGGTTGAATCATACGGATCATTCCAGCCTATTAAAAATATCGCATCCATTATGGTAGAGGAGGCACGTGTTCTCCGTATTTCACCTTGGGATAAAAATATTGTAAAAGATATTGAAAAAGCAATTCGTGATTCAGGTTTACCATTATCTGTTGTTGCTGATGGAAATGGACTTCGTGCAAGTATTCCACAATTAACAGAGGAAAGTAAACGAGTCGTGGTAAAACTAGTAAAAGAGAAATTAGAAGAAGCACGTGTTTCGGTTCGTATGGAGCGACAACGTGTTGATAAAGATATTGATGCAGCAGAAAAAGAAGGAGGTTTCAGTGAGGATGATAAATTTCGTGCAAAGGAAGATTTGCAAAAATTAGTAGATGATATTAATGGGCGACTAGAAGATATATTTCATAAAAAAGAAATTGATATCATGACTGTATAATTATTATGACTATAATTTTATTTTTACTTATTCTTGGGGTGCTCGTGTTTGTTCACGAACTTGGCCACTTTGCTGTTGCAAAGTTTTTTGGTGTACGCGTTGATGAATTTGGAATGGGATTTCCGCCACGTGCCAAAAAATTATTTTCTCGAAATGGAACTGATTATACATTAAACTGGATCCCATTTGGTGGATTTGTAAAAATTTATGGTGAGGATTCATTAGAAAACGGAGAAGCAGATCCAGATTATAAACGCAGTATGGGTGCAAAAAAATGGTGGCAACAGATTCTGATTTTAATTGCAGGTGTCACCATGAATTTTATGTTTGCATGGTTGCTGTTTTCAATTTCATTTATGGTTGGTGCGCCGACAGCTGTTTCTGGGGTAGATCATCCAGATCAAGTTATCAATCCACAACTAACAGTTCTCCAGGTAATGCCGGACTCTCCGGCTGCAAAATCAGGATTGGCTGCAGGCGATAAAGTAATTAAATTAGAATCACTGGATACAACTATTACAGGATCTGATTTGTCAGCAGACAATTTTACAAAAACAATCCGATCAATGCCGGAAAATACACCAGTTCATATACAAGTTGAAAAAACGAATAAAAGTACTGTTGATTATTTAATTATTCCAGAAAGTGGTTTGGTAGGTGATTATCCAGCAATCGGAGTTTCAGTTGATCAAGTTGGTATGTATCGTGAAGGGTTTTTCTCATCAATTAAAAGCGGGTTAATAAATACATGGAGTGTTACAAAACAAACTGCCCATGCATTTGGTAAATTAATTGGTGATGCATTTCGTGGGCATGCTGATACTGCAAATCTGACAGGTCCTGTTGGATTGGTATCAGTAGTAGGTGATGCGCAGAAAATTGGTGCGGTATATGTAATATTACTGACTGCAATGATTTCTATAAACCTTGCGGTATTGAACTTATTACCGTTTCCAGCATTGGATGGTGGACGAATCGTAATTGTTATTATCGAGGCAATTACACGACGAAAAATTAATCCAAACGTAGTTCAATGGGTAAATACGATCGGTTTTTTCCTCCTCATTGCACTGATGATATTTGTAACCATAAAAGATGTTATTAAATTGTTTTAAAGAAAACCCACTCAGTTATGAGTGGGTTTTGTATTAACTAAAGAATATTCGTTTTAAAATTTCCTTAATACTGAATTTGTTTTCAATTTTTACATTCAGAAAACCATATTCTGTATCGGTGTCCCCATTATCAGAATAGGTATTTAGTGTCTGAGGATTTCTGTCAGAATAAGGGTTCATATCACCGGCTCCGACAATATACGTTTGGAGGATAACCTTATCAAAAACATCAGGTATTGATAATTTTTGCTGTTGGAATTTTATGATAATCTTTTTAATTTCAGATGCCTGTTCATACTCTTCAGTACGATAAAGATAATCATGTAGTTCGTTGAGCATCTCTTTTAATACCTCAGGTTTTTCTTCAAAATCCTCGGAATCATAATATTTACGTGCATATGGTTCACGGATGACCATATAAAATTTTAAGAGAAACAGGGAAGGGAGAAATACGGTTATCAGTGCAACAAATATCCCTAACGTGCTCCAATAAAAAATTGAGAAATAGTTCATATGTAATTGATTTAATTTGAAAATATGATAACATCTATATAATGAAAAGTCAAGATTTAAAAAAAATGAACCTACCTGATAATCCTGGCGTATATTTCTGGAAAAAAGGAAAGGAGATTCTGTATATTGGAAAAGCAACATCATTACGTGATCGCGTACGCAGTTACTTTTCAAAAGACTTGATCCAGACTCGTGGTCCAGCCATTTTGGACATGGTAATGATTACGGACACTGTTGAATATGAAAAAACAGATACAGTACTCGAAGCTTTGATGCTCGAGGCTAACTTGATTAAGAAACATCAACCAAAATACAACGTAAAGGAAAAAGACAACAAAAGCTTTACATATGTTGTCATTACTGACGAACCGTTTCCGCGTGTTGGAACAGTTCGTGGACGAACGTTACAGGTTCAAAAACAATTGGATGCGCTATCAATCAAAATCAAATATACCTTTGGGCCATTTCCAAGTTTTTCGTCATTGTTAGCTGGAATGCGAATTTTACGAAAGATTTTTCCTTTTCGTGACATGAAAAGTACCAATCCGACCCATGACCGGTTTTACCAACAGTTACAATTATCACCAGATCATACTAATAGTGAAATTCAAAAGACCTATATCGAAACAATAAAACATATCGTTCAATTTTTTAAAGGCAACAAAAAAGGAATTATTAGTGACTTAAAAAAGAAGATGAACCAGTATGCAAAGAAACTGCAGTTTGAAGAAGCTGAAATAATAAAAAGACAGATGTGGGCATTAGAACATATTAATGATATCAGTTTAATTAAACGTGATTTTTATGAAGATCAGCCTTTGGATAGTTTCCGTATCGAGAGTTACGACATTGCCCATATGTCAGGACAAAATACAGTTGGTGTTATGACGGTAATTGAAAATGGATATGCAGATAAAACCAGTTATCGAAAATTCAAAATCAGAGGTCGCGCAGATGGTTCCGTGCACGATTTGGCAAACTTATCAGAAATTATAGAACGTCGATGCACACACACAGAATGGCCGCTACCAGACATGATAGTAGTAGATGGAGGACAGACTCACTATAATCACGCGGATAGACTATTGAAAAAAATAGGAATTAGAAAACAGGTGAAATTAGTAGCCGTAGTAAAAGATCATCGACATAAACCAAAAGCAATTATTGGTGATGAAACAATCATTAAAAAATATAAAAAAGATATTTTACTTGCTAATAATGAATCGCACCGATTTGCGATTGGATACCATACATTACTACGAGATAAGAAGTTTTTAAAATAATAGTTTTTTAAGTATTGATTATTACGTAGGGTTTTGGTGTATAATAGAGGTGTTATTAGTTACATAACCTATATACATTATATTTATGAAAAAATCATTAAAAAGTTTGTTATTTATTCTTGCGTTGATTGTCTCAGTTGCACCATCAGCCCATGTGTTTGCAAAAGATGGTGATCGTTCAGAAAGTGACCGACAAGAAGTCAGTTCAAAAGATTCAGGTGAGCAGGAAGATAATATAGATAGTGAAAATGAGAACGAGCAAGAGAATGAAAATGATGGAGACGATGATATTAAAGGTGAAGATTCAGACAGTGATAACGACGGTAAGGTTGAAGATCAAAATGATGATTCAGGAAAAGATGAAGTTAAAAACATCACCGGAACAGAACACAAAAGTGTTGTTGCAAAATTTGTAGAAGGACTTGATAAAGTTGCAGATTCAGATAAAAAAATTGGTGAACAAGTACGTGAAATTGCAAAAGAACAACATGTATTAGATGAATCTGTTGCAGATGCAATTGATAAGGTTAAAAGTCGCAGTAAAGTTAAAACATTATTTTTAGGTTCTGATTATAAAAATATTGGTAAAATCAGAAGTGAATTAGCAAATACAGAACAACGTATTGCAAAACTACAAACACTTGCAGAACAGGCGGCAACTCCAGAAATTAAAGATACCTTGACCCAACAAGTTGAAACATTGCAAACTGAACAACAAAAAGTAGATGATTTTGTTACTGCTCATGAAAAAGCATTTAGTTTCTTTGGATGGTTCATTAAATTGTTTAGTAAATAAAAACAAGTATATTTAAC
>CALDKO010000107.1 GCA_937898165.1 uncultured bacterium
TTTTGCAGGCCTTACACATTTTGTTAGAAACCGAAGAAGGGGTTATTTTAGAAAAAAAGAGATCTGAAAAAAAGATATCTGCAAAAGAGTTTGAATCAGAGCTGAAAGTAATTGCTGAAAAATACAGACATCTTATTTTGGCATAACATAACCTAGATAACTACTACACAGCCTTTTGTGTAGTAGTTTTTATTTTGCAAAAACAAACTCCTTGTGCATACTGATATCATGAATGAATTAGATCCAACAATTCTCCTTGAAAATGAACATCTGATGGTAATTGATAAACCATCAGGTCTTTTGGTGCATCCAGACGGAAAGCGCACAGAATATTCTCTTGTTGATTGGATTGTAAAAAATCGACCAGACATGGCTGGTATTGGTGAGCCTTTAAAAATGGAATATAAAGGTGAAGATCTGGTTATCGATCGTCCAGGCATTGTGCATCGACTGGATCGGGAAACTTCAGGTGTTATGATTTTAGCAAAAGATCAAGAAACATACGAACATTTGAAATTACAATTTCAGGATCACAGTATCCGAAAAGAATATGTTGCAATAGTTTTAGGGTATGTGGAGCCTCGTGGGGTCATTAACGCACCTATTGGTCGTAACGCACGAGATATTCGTATATGGACAGCTGGACGTGGTGCCAGAGGGGTTTTGCGTGATGCAGTTACCAGGTATGTGATTCAGAAAAAACTGATCGACAAAGCTGGAAATAAATACTCGGTAGTATCGCTTTTTCCAGAAACAGGACGAACACATCAACTGCGCGTACATATGAAGTTTACCCAGCATCCCATTATCGGCGATGGTCTATATGCACCAAAAACAGTCGGGATGCTTGGTTTCAATCGAGTAGCTCTCCATGCGCGGAAAATTACCTTTAAAGATATTGATAATAAAGAATATACTATCGAGGCAGAATTACCAGAAGATTTTAGAAAGATCCTAAGCCCTTGATTTTTTCTGTGAATATGCTAATGTCACATAGTTATTATTTATAATCAAATTGTCATGGCAACAGTAACCAACACACAATTCATTCCTGCAGCCCTTGCAGCACGCAAGGAGTTAGATGTCCGCACCGGTGATACCGTTCGCGTCCATGTAAAGATCGAGGAAAAGGGGAAGACCCGTATCCAGATGTTCGAAGGTCTCGTGATTGCTCGCAAACACGGATCTGAAGCAGGTGCGACATTCACCGTTCGCAAAATTTCACACGGTGTGGGTGTAGAGAGAATTTTTCCAATCTACAGTCCAAGTATCGATAAAATAGAGGTTATCCGACGAGCAAAAGTTCGACGTGCTAAACTATACTTTATTCGAGACAAAGTAACCAAGGCTATCCGCCGAAAAATGCGTAACTTTAAAGATTTCTTTTCATCATCAACTGATTTGGTAATTCCAGCAGATGAAATGATGGATGAAACTCCAGTAGACGTAGAAGAAGTTGTTGAAACAACTGAATAAAACACCTTAACCGGTGTTTTTATTTTGCCTGGACAATCATGGTAAAAACAGTATACTTTCAACAATTGCGCGGGTGTTGAAACTGGTAGACAAGCTACCTTGAGGTGGTAGTGCTGGCAACGGCGTGGAGGTTCAAGTCCTCTTCCGCGCACAAAAAATAAAAAATACCCGATTGGGTATTTTTTATTTATTACCATTTAAAAACAAACATTGGCACTTTATTTTTCTTTCTTAAAATGTACCAAATTACAATTAAAAGAATCGCAATTATTAAAACAGGATGAATTGGAGAAAATATTTGTGTTAATTGCCAAATACTGATCCATTGTATACTTACTGATCCGTTTACTGTTTCAACATTTTCTGTGAACTGTTTATCCTGTGTGCTGATGTCTTTAATTGTATTTTTTGTATTTGAAATTTGTTCACTTAATGATTTGTTTTGATTTTGATAGTTTGCATTTTCAGTGCTTATCTTTTGTTTTGTTTGTGATTCTTCACTCAAATAAATGGTTAATTGTTTATTTAATTCCGATAGGTAGGGACTATCACCAGATGCTGGTGGATCAGTAGCCGCAATTTGATTTCTGACGTCTATTATTTTTTTCTGTGATGTTGTTAATTCATTTTTTAAACTTGCAAGAGTTTGATTGTGTTTTTTAGTCAGATCAGTTTGAGATTGCTGTAGTTGACTAAGAGTTGTATTTGCCTGACTATTCTGTTGTTCGATATTTTGTTTTTGATTTAAAAGATTTTGAGATGAATCTATATGCGGTGATAACTGACTATTGAAGCTATTATTCGAAACGAATGATTCATTAGATTTTTTTATTATAGAATTATTTTCTTGAGAATTTATATTTTTTATAATATTCTTTTTGATCTGATATCCATAAACCTAAATTTGTTCTTGAATTTGGTAAATTATTATTTT
>CALDKO010000108.1 GCA_937898165.1 uncultured bacterium
ATTTGAGACAATCTTTTGAGGAACAGTTGGTATACCTACCGGAAATCAATCAACAGGCATTGAAGTCTTTTGATTGGGCAACAGAACTATTATCTATTGGTAAAAACTATGGATTACATATTGATGAGTTGGAAGACCTCCAAGTTGAAACAATGTTGGTATTGGTTGGGTTGGTACAGCCAGCCGACTACCAAAATGAATTAATTAATCGACTGGCTATTTCACCAATAGAAGCTACAAAAATTATTGAACAGGTAAACGATCGGATTTTCACACCTATTCACGATTATATTGTAAACGGTGGACCAAAGGTGGTGACCACTCCAACAGGTGTTATGGAATCAGCTGGTTTTGAAATTACTGATGATGATGCACCAGTGGTTACTAAAACAGATAATTTCACACGAGTAGGTGGTGTTGCATCACCAATGCAAAACATTATTCCTGAGGATGTAACCCCAGTACCAACACAACCTGTTGTTTCACCAGTAATTACTACAGGAACAACACCTTTACAATTCCACCCTAATGAGGAAAAAACACCCGCTGCTGTCATTCCTACACAACCTGTTCCTGTTGTAGAAACTGCTCCAACACCTGTTACATTAAGCAAAGAAAAATTAGAGGCAATGTACCACGATCGACAAAAAACAATTGATGCGACCCTACAATCTATGGATCAGGTTTCTTAAAAACAATATCACAATGATATTGTTTTTAATTACGTATAATCTGATATACTATCAGTATATGCGTTTTGAAGTACCTCAATTTATTGATATCGAAGACAAAATTTTTGGACCATTAACATTCAAGCAATTTATTTATGTTGCGGGAGGTGGTGGTTTATGTTATGGCGTCTATCGATTACTGCCTCTTTATTTTGCAATTCCAATAATACTCGCAATTGCATTATTAGCATGGGCATTAGCATTTTATAAAATAAACAACCAACCCTTTATTAAAATTGGGCAGGCTTTTATTGTGTTTCTCACAAAAAATAAATTATATGTATGGCAAAAACAATCTGTAAAGCAGCGCGCTCCTGAACCAGTTGCAAAACCCGTGGTGGAAACGGCCCCTGTTGAAAAAGAATTAACCGCTCGTCGAGTTCAAGATTTAGCACGAAACTTGGATATTTTAGATAAAACACGCTATAATTAAACCAATATGGCACAGACTCCCTCACAAAAATTTGTACCGATAAAAGAAATTCGCGATGGTATCGTAGTTTTGAATTCTGGCGAAATGCGCGCGGTAATTATGGCCACACCAATCAACCTTGGATTAAAATCTGCTGATGAACAACAGGCAACTATTATGCAGTTTCAGAATTTTCTAAACTCGTTAGAATTTTCTGTACAAATTCAGGCATCATCCCGTCGTTTGGATATTCGACCTTATTTATTATCCCTAGAAAAAAGACTCACTGAAATTCCAGAGGAATTATTGCGAGTGCAAACAAAAGAATACATTGAATTCATCCGTTGGTTTAATGACCAGTATAATGTAATGTCAAAATATTTTTATGTAGTAGTTTCATTCGCGGGTGGTGGAATTTCACAACAGGAACAAACCAGTTTTTTAGGAAATTTATTTTCTGGAAAGAAAAAAGAAACTAATATTGGTATGAATGATGAAATGAAACGATTCGAAGAATCCCGTTCACAAATTGAACAACGAATCGCAGTAATTACCGGAGGACTGACAGCAATGGGTGTACAGTCACGACAATTAGAAACTGCAGAATTAATCGAGCTCTATCAAACAACATTTAACCCAGGAGAACTACACAGTGCGGCTGGCGCAATGAACAATAACTAATACTTACTATGTCTATCTTTTCGAACCTCCTTGGAGGAAAATCGAATAAACCTCAGGCGATCCCCGTACTACCGGCGGATATTTATGATGCAGCAGCTTTGGAGTTGCGTGATATTATTGCACCTGCAGCAATTGAAATTGCATCTGGATATATAAAAATTGGAGACAAAATTGCAAAGACATATTTTACTATGTCCTACCCGAAATTTCTTACAGAGGGATGGTTAGCTCCCATTATTAACCTTGATAAAATTTTTGACGTTTCTATTCATATTGCACCAATCAATTCTGCTGAGATCATGAAAGAATTTCAGAAAAAAGTTGCCGAGGTACAAAGTCAGATTTCTGCAAACGAGAAAAAGGGTATGGTACGTGATCCAGAACTTGATATTGCGTATCAAAACCTTGAAAATTTACGTGACAGTCTACAACAGGCACAGGAAAAAATGTTTACAGTTGGTTTATATATGACCATTTATGCCAGTAATGAAAATGAACTTTTTAAAGTTGAAAACGAAATTCGTTCAATGCTTGAAGCTCAAATGATCTATTTGAAACCTGCATTATTCCAACAGGAACAAGGATTTATAACTGGTGCACCACTTGGAATTGACG
>CALDKO010000109.1 GCA_937898165.1 uncultured bacterium
TTTCTTGTCTTTTTTAGGTTTTTTTACCTCCTTGCGGGAATCTTTTCCTTTTGCCATATAATTTAAAGAATAAATTATTTCTGATAATACTGACAGTATATCATATTCTTTTTGTAAAACATTCTCTTTTCTAGAAAATCAATGTATACTTGTGGATATGTATGAAAAAGGAATTATTATCTCTGTTTCTGGTGCACGTGAATCAGATCATTGTGGTTTAGATGCGCTCCAAAAAGGTGGTGAACTGGGAGAGGTTCTCGCAAAACACAAATGTACGGTGACCTGTGGTGCGGTAACTGGTTTTCCATTGTGGGTAGCAAAAGGTGCAAAACAATCTGGCGCAAACGTCATCGCATTTTCCCCTGCAGTAAACTATGATGAACATGTAAAGATTTACCGAATGCCTGAACCATCACAGTTTTTTGATTTGGTAGTATACACTGGATTTGGATTTTCAGGTTCAGATCTACTGATGACACGATCATCTGATGCGGTAATTTTTGGTTGTGGGCGTGTTGGAACTATTCACGAATTTACACTTGCCTTTGCAGAAGGGAAAATCATTGGAGTACTAGAGGGTCCATGGGCAACCGATGAATTGATCAAAGATATTTTAAAAGCTGATATCACCCGGCAACACGAAACTATTGTTTTTGATACAGACCCAAATAGACTGGTTGAACAAGTAGTAAAAAAAGTAAAAGAACGCAAAATGAAAGCCTCCGAATAGGCTTTTTTGTCAACTCGTAAAATAGATTCATATAGGTATACTGAAAGTATAACTCTATGAAATTTGGTAATTTTGAACAAAAACGACCAATCGGAGGCAGTCCTAAACAGGAATCTGCACCCGTAAACAACCAAAACCCACTTGAACAATGGGTTAATCAATCGCGTTCTATAATAAATGCAGTTGATCACAGTCCACAATTAGAGGAAACAGAACCAGGGATCAGGTTTTCACAGGACCTTGCAAAGTTATTAGACAGGTCAGTGCTTGGTTCGTCTTCACAACTATCTGGACTATTTGATGCTTTGGAAGATGATCTCCATAATCATGATTTTCTAACGTTCGGTGATAAAATTATCATGGCGCATGATACCTCTATTATGGAATTAGGTAATCTATTCTCACAGGTTGCATCTGTAGTAAAAGTATTACCTCTACCAGAAAATAACCCATCACTATTTCAAAAGCGAGACCTGCTAATAAAAGCATTCGATCACCGAGCAAAACAATTAGTAGGCTAATAAAAAATACCATCGTAATGATGGTATTTTTTATTATTTAACTTGTTCAACAATTTGAGCAAATACTGTTGGATTTGTTCGTGCAATTTCTGAAAGCACTTTTCGGTCCAAAGTAATATTTTTAACTTTTAACATGTTGATGAATTTACTGTAAGAAACTCCAAGAGGTCGTAATGCTGCATTCATACGGATAGTCCACAATTTTCGCATATCATTTTTCTTGTCTTTTCGGTGAGTAAAGGCATATACACCAGCTTTGATAACTGCAACCTTAGCTGAGATTTCTTTTTTGGATCGTCCGTGTCGGTATCCTTTTGCGTCAGCAAGTAAATTGCGACGTCGTTTCATGGAGATAACTCCTCGTTTTACTCTTGTCATATATAGTGAGTAGTGAATAGAAAGCAATAATAAATAAATTTATTATATTTAGGGAGCTTTTACTCGTAATAATTAATAGGATAATAATGATACGGAATTATTTTACCAGACCTGGTAAAAATCGCCCCATAGTTTTTGAATTCATACTAGTGAAAGTAGATTCAACTTTACCGTTCAATTGCTTGCTTCGGCTTTGCTTAGCGTTAAAGTGGTTAAATCCTGGTTTACGCGCTTTCAATTTTCCATTTTTTGTAATTGCCAATCGCTTGGTAAAAGATTTGTTTGTTTTTTGACTCATAAAATGTGTTAATTATTTTTTAGCTACAGCACGTTCCAGGGTAACGACGATACCCTTTGGGCTATCTTTGAATCCATCGATCACTTTGTGTTCGGTAGAGATTTCATTAATAATTCGTTCGAGTCGCTCTTGGAGAAATTCTTTTCCCATAGATTTAACTCGTCCGCGGAGAAACAGTTCAATTTTTACACGGTGACCTTCGTCAAGCCATTCAGATGCACGTTTTGCTTTGATAGCAATATCGTGTTCGCCGGTTCCGACTTTGATCTGAATGTTCTTTACTTCACTAGAGGCTGTGTTTTGCTTGCTTTTTATGTCTTTCTGCTTCTTTTTTTGTGCATAGGTGAATTTACCATAATCTATAATTTTTGCAACTGGTGGAACCGCATCTGGAGAAATTTCTACCAAATCCATTCCAAGCTCGAAAGCCTTGGCAATTGCATCACTGGTTCGCATTACACCCAGGTTTCCCAGGTCATCTGACAGAACACGGACTTCTGGAGATCGAATGTCATTATTAATTTTTACTTTTTCGATTTTCATCAGGATAATTCAAAGGTTAACGAACTTAGATAATAGATTGAAGTATACTGATTTTTGTGGAATAATCAAGAGGTTTCCGGGATTAATCGCCTTATTTTATAAATGCGGTTTTTAATCTCAATTATTTATGAATTCACTTATTGTAGCCTATAAAAATCGAACAGAAACCATGGCGGTTTGTATGCAGCGAATCCGCGACGAGGCATCCATTTCCGATGAAATTCCTATGACCTATGCAGGTAGGTTAGACCCAATGGCAGAGGGATTGATTATTTTTTTGTGTGGTTCTATGCGGTTTAAAAAAGATCAATTTTTAAAACTTTCAAAAACATACTCAATTGAGTTTATTTTGGGGATAGAAACAGATACTTACGATATATTAGGTCTGGTACAAAACGTTTCAGGGAATAATCCTGAATATGAGGTTGGTAATATTGAAAAAAAGATTCAACTATTTCAATCACCTGGAACATTTACCCAGTCATTTCCATCATTTTCCAGCCGCAAGGTTTTTGGAAAGCCACTATTTCAACATGCACTCGATAACAATCCAGAAATTCCAGAACAATCCCATGAAGTCAGTATTTTTAAATATTCATCTGTTAAACAGAAATCAATCGATCGTGACGAATTATTACAATCAATAATAAGTGATATTAAAAAAGTTTCTGGAGAATTCAGACAAGATGAGATTGTTAGATCTTGGAAAAAAACTGCAAGTGAACTTCTCTCAGAACTGATTATTTATTCGCTCGATATAGAATGCTCATCAGGATTTTATGTACGGCAATGGGTACATGATTTTGGATTATTTTTAGGTAATAGTGCAGTGACTTTTTCAATTATTCGCGGTACTATAGATATATTCACCATGTCGATGTTGAATGGGGAATCATATCGTGTTTTTGATGAACATGATCCACTGATTCATAAATTGACAATATAACCAATACATGGTATAATATTCATATGAAAAAAATTACCACTTTTATTACATTATTCGTTTTAGGCCTTACCGTTTCAGGTTCTTTTGCAACGCCTGTTTCGGCTGCAACTTATCCATGTTCTCCAACTGTAGTATATCCAGAATGGGAAGGATGTGAGCCAAGTGTTCAATTGGGAGGGACTATCAGTACTGATAAATACTCAGCAATTGTAACTGCAACATATAATTCAAACAGTTCAAACTATAATGACTTTAGTCAGTACACGCCGACGATGTCTATCGAGTATGGTCCATCAGGTACTAATATGTACAACAAATCAGTAACGGTTTGTAAGGATAACCAAAGTACCAACAGTAATGGTCAGACCGTAACGGCATTATGTAAACAAAACAAAGGTTCACGAACATCAGTATTTTATATCGAAGGGTTAACCGAAGGTAAAAAATACCAATACCGTGCACGATTAGATTGGGTAGG
Organism: uncultured bacterium; assembly: GCA_937898165.1. GTDB lineage: Bacteria > Patescibacteriota > Minisyncoccia > Phycocordibacterales > UBA1006 > CALMMZ01. The sequence goes on from CALDKO010000109.1 coordinate 3,895, forward strand.
CGGAACAAAATATTCTGGTGAGGTAAAAGAATTTACTGCTGTAAAAGCCATTATGCCAGCAGATACACCAACTACTACAACTCCAACTACATCGACTACTACCAATACTACAACCAACACTACCGTTGTTCCATCAACTGTTCCGAAAACAGGTGGGATATTTGGAATCTTTGGAGGTACTACTACAACCACTACTCCAAAAACAACCAGTCGTTTTAACAATGTTGATGAAAAATCAGGATTCAAACTTGCGATTGATAATGGGGAAACACAGGTACATCAGGGCGACACTGTAACGATAAAAGTTCGTTATGAAAACAACAGTGCAAAATCATATACTGATGGAACCATTGATATTTATCTACCGGATCAATATACGTTTGATGCCAGCAACAAAGGAGTCTATGACAAAGTAGATCATGTAGTTGCAATCAGTTTACGAGATTTTCCAGCAGGAGGTTTTGGAACTGCAATTGTATCTGCAAAAGCAACTGGTAAAGCAGGTGATTTGGATCAGGCAATGAGTCAGGCATCTATGAAAGTTGCAGGAGTCAGTCTAAAGGTAAGCGACATTGATGAATACGTAGCAGGGTCAGGGTCATCAGGAAGTATCCTGGGGGCATCAGCCAGTGGTACTGGATTTTTACCAGGCAGTTTGATCGGATGGATTGTGCTGTTTATCATTCTGGCAGGTATTGTAATCGTTGGGCGACGTTATTTCGTTAAAAAGGATTACTAAAACAAACTAACAGCTCTTGCTGTTTTTTTGTTTTTTTGATAGGATGGTCCCTGTAGGGAATAAAGTGATTTCTTTGGAAATTGATTTATTGTTTACGTTCCCCTGTAGCTCAGCGGTAGAGCAATCGACTGTTAATCGATTGGTCGTAGGTTCGAATCCTACCGGGGGAGCAAACTAAAAAACACCTAATTTATATAGGTGTTTTTTTGTTACCGTTGGTAGGTAATCGAACCTGTGATATCTTTAACAGTATGTACCCAAAAAGATATTTTCAAACTCAATTTGATCTAGCGAATAAAATGTCAGAAATGAAAAATATTCCACTTTCAGAAGCATTATTTAACTACACAATGTATTATAGGCGTCTTGGGATTAGTGGGGAACGTAATATAAATAATCCAGAATGGATTTCATTTGTTGAAAAAATAAATATTCAAGATCCAGTTGATATTTTTTATAATTTATATACCAAACGAAAATTAGAAGCAGGTGAAGAAAAACACTCTCGTTTTGGTGATTTTAATTATGAAATAGAAGGTGAAGAGGTTCATATACATTTTTCACCTAATCAGAAAGCAGAAATTGGTTCGTTAAAAAAAGAGGTAGTTCCTAATCGAATTAAGGAACTAACTGAAATGTTCCAGGAGATAAAAGAAAAATATCCGAATGCAAAAACAGTAAATGGGTCAAGTTGGCTTTATAATTTTGAAAGTTATAAAAGACTGTTTCCACATGAGTACTCTCAAAATACTGAGATTTCTAAATTATGTCTGCAAGGAGGTTCTGGTTGGGGTCAATTTGTTCGGGCAAATGGAGAATTAAATGAAGAGAGAATTGAAGAATTTTATAAAAATTTAGAGAAATTAGATCCAGATAAGCCATGGGAAGTTTTTCCAT
>CALDKO010000110.1 GCA_937898165.1 uncultured bacterium
ACTTGAAAAAGAACACTAACTGGAAATAGTTAATTTCTAGCTATTACTGGGAGTATAGCATGTTTAGTATCTTTTGTCAAGTCACCCTGTTACATTAAAAAATACCCATGGTGTGGGTATTTTGTATTTTGTATTTTGATAAGTAATATATTATAGTGATTTTTTGCAAAAAAAAATGCCCTCGTATTAACACGTTTAATACTTGGCACGCGTTCACCCAGGAATGAGTTCAGAGATCGGGAATGAACAATGTTATCTCGCGGTCTCTCCATGATAGTAGCACCGACAACATATTGCGTCACTCTTTCGTAACTAAATTTTCTATGGTATTTCGTATATCGCGCAATTGTGATGCAACACCAACATTTGGACGTCGAGATTGGTGCCGTTCCAATGCATCTAATTGTTCCACAATTTTTGTTACCTCATCATGTACTACCACAGATGGATCCATCGATAGCCATGTTTCCGTATCCGACCGAACCAATAAATCAATAATCGTATTTTTCAACTCAGCTATTTTTTGTTTAATGCCGATTTCTGGATTTTTTTCTTGTTGCATCTCCAGTGTTTTCAAATAATCAACCAACATCATAAGTTCCTTTATTGGTAATATATTTTGTGCCCCTTGGTTATCATTTCCAGAATGAACACGTGTATCAGGGCTGTAATCTTCATCCAGTTTTGCAGGACGAAATTCCATATCATTATTATGAATTACTTCTTCTTGATTATTATTAGGAACTTCATCATGAGAACTGACTGCAGTCAATTCATCTTTGTTCCATCCTTCAGGTAAATCCTCTGCCATGTCGACTGTACTCTGTACCTCCTCGATAGTGGTAATACCTGACAAAATTTTTGAAACACCATCCTCTACCATGGTAAAAATCCCTTGGTGTAATGATCCATGTTTAATATCACGTTCTGTTGGATTGTTTGCAATGATATCTGCAACTTTGTCATCTACCAAAATAGCCTCGTACAAACCTATACGTCCCTTGTAACCAATCCCGTCACATTTTTCACATCCAACTGGTTTGTATAATTTATATTCACTG
>CALDKO010000111.1 GCA_937898165.1 uncultured bacterium
TGTATTTTCAAGAATTTTTGATAAAGTAGGTTCGAGCAGTGTTATAAAGATACTCACTAATAAAAGAACCCCTTCAAAAGGGGTTCTTTTATTTATCTTGTACAATTAATTCAAGAATGCTATGGTTAAAAAAATGCACTATGAACATACATAATCGAGAATCAGGAACCAGGTATTATGCACCTGGCTTAAAAAGAGGTTGGACCCCTGTATTTGCTATTTATCGTAACAAAATTGTTGATATTTTTTATATATACAACGTTGGAAAATCTGCAAATAAAGGACTTATAGAAATGAATAAAAAAACGGAACGAAAAAAATCCTCATGACAATCATGAGGATTTTCTTTTGCATTAATTAGTCACTGGTTTTGTTCCCACTGTATCCGTAGTTACTATTGGTACTACGGGTGCTATTATTTTTGATTTTATAGTAGGTTTTGGTTTAACTGTTGTAGTAGTTTCTTTTTCGAGACTTTTCTTTAGTTCTGGAATTAATTTCTCAATTGTTTCAATTGACTGAAACCCGGTATACAGTTTCTCGTTTATTACTAACGCTGGTAAATCTCCTGATACTTTATAAATCGTTTCCAGTGTCGAAATAGCAGACAAGTCTAAATCCGCATCAAACGAATACACACGAAGTTCTGGGTATTTCTCACGGAGTGCCGTAAGGGCATATCCCTGTTTTTCACAATCTGTACATTTATCTTCATAGAAATACAAAATATAAATTGGCTTAAATGAACATTTTTGTGATAATTCTAAACCTAGTAAATAATCTTTCATTTGGAGCAATGAGTAGTATTTTTTAAGACCAACTACATCTGCATTATCTGTTCCCAGTTGGTTTTCCATAAATGCCAAACGCTCACCAAGTGTTCCAATTTCAGGTGCTAAAAGTGAACTTCCATCCTGAGTACAAGTTGATCGTTTCAAGAGCGAAAATTGAGTTTCTGACGATAACAAATCAACAGCAATTTTATCTTGAATTGATTTTATTTCAGACAATTTTCGTTCGTTTACTAATTTAGTAACATAAAATACGGTAATAAAAATACCAGCAGTAATGACAAAAGTGATGACATATTTAAACCATTCAAAAGAGGATTGTTTCATAATAGTATAATAAAAATATTAACGCCAAGCGGATTTTTTCGACGTTACAAAATTGTATGCCGATTTAATCACCCACCATGATGCAAAAAATGGATAGATAAAAAAAGTAAGTAAATCAAATGATAATAACCGAGTTCTTAAAATACTACGACGACTGATGTACACAATCAAAAATGTTATAATAAGCAATAAGAGGCTAATATATGCATATGATTGGTTGTTAGTATAAAACAGATCAAACGACGGGGTTTTTATATCAAACCCCCGGGAAACCCACTCTATACCAAATTTATAAATTGAACTAACCAACCCCCATATCAAAAACGGAAATGCAATTATTGTGATCAAGTTGGAAAGCATAGCAAATGGTAAAATAAATGTTCCTAAATTCCCAAGATCTTTTTTAAAAAACATATAGCGATAATCTGAGAGCATGTTTCTTAGAAAACCATAGGTCCATCTGACACGTTGCTTTAATAATGTTGGCCATGTTTTTGGTCCATGAGTATAAACCAACGAATCAGGTGCATGTACAATTCTCATGCCGTTCATCTGCATACGTAATGCAAATTCTAAATCCTCAGTGTGGTGGGCCTCGTTGTAATATCCAATTTTATCAAATACAGATTTTCTGAAAATAGAAAATGGACCAGGAGTAATGTATAAAGAATTTAATGAACTAAAAACATTTCGCATATAAATTCCTAATTCATATTCTGGTTTTTGCATATGTTGCCAAAAAGTTTTTGGTGAATCAATTACCATTGAGGGAACTACACACATGATATCAGGATTTGAAAAAGGTAAAATTGAGTGACGTAATGCCTCAATATCAACTCGTGAATCAGCATCTAAACATCCAACAATATCAGTATGAATATTATCAAGTCCGTAATTAAGCGCTGCAAACTTACTTCCTTCGTTCTTCTTTTGTAATAATCTAACCTGCGGATGATTTGCAAATTGCTGAACTACCTGCCATGTATTATCAGTACTCCCATCATCAATAACTACCACAAAAAGCTTTTCTTTTGGATAATTCAAACCCAATAAAGATTCAATGGTTTTAACGACTGTGGTTTCCTCGTTCCAACAAGGAATCATAATTGAAACCGAAGGTAGTTCATTTTCAGCAAATCCTGGGTATTTTTCTTTCTTTGACCAGCCAAAATAGGTCAACAGCATGAAAACTTGAAAATATAAGGTTAAAAATAGGGCCGTGTAAAGAAACCCATCATGTACTAATTCCATATATATCAAATTATACATAAAAAACAGCCTTTGAAAAGGCTGTTTTTTATGTATAAACGCTATTTTATTGACGAAACCCAAATGTATATAACTGAGCAAATTCCGATAAAAATATACACACTATACTCGATCGTTGAATTTCCCTTACTTATAAATGAAATCACATTAAGATTTTTGCCAATAAAACCACCAACACCAACCATCCCCCACAATAATGCACCCAGGGATGTTACAACAAAAGAAAGAGAATATAACGCATTCATACAATATGATTAATAGTCTTTTAATTTCATAATCTTATCATTACCTCGAATTTTATCATGAACTTTTGCTTCAATCTGACGAATACGTTCACGGGTCACTCCAAATTCTTTCCCTACTTCTTCCAAGGTGTGATTAATCCCGTCAACAAGTCCATAACGCATTTCAATTATTTTTCGTTCTTTGTCAGAAAGATCATTTAATATTTCACGGATTTGATCATGTAAGATTCGCTTTGAAGCCTCACGATCTGGAGATAATATTTTGTCATCAGCAATGAATTCTCCGCGAGTTGATTTATCATCATCCCCAGAACCAACGGTTTCTTCCAATGACATAGTTGATTGGTTGATTTTGTTAATCATGTGAATTTTATCTACCTCAAGCCCCATTTCCAATGCAATTTCCTCTGGAAGTGGTGTACGCCCTAGGTCTTGCTCCATGCGACGAACGACTTGTTTGTATTTTGA
>CALDKO010000112.1 GCA_937898165.1 uncultured bacterium
TATTGAAAAAGGCGAATGCAAAGACGTACGATGTTTTATGGTAGATTTAGATAAGTCATTATCTGATCAAATACCTAGCACCGAGAAAGTAACTGAAACAACACCTGCTGAAAAGGTTACAGTTACGGAACCAATTGTCGCGAAAAACGAAACAACTACTATCCCGGTTAATGAAACACCTAATGCAGAGAAAAAAACATTAGATCCTCAGGAAGTAAGCGAAGCATTACATAATGCCGGATTAAAACGTAAAACATTTAACTATAATGAAAAAAATAGTATTCCTAATGTTAAGTGTGATACACGCGGGTATTATATGTATTCTACAGAAGATCGTGATGCTTTCTTTGATTTTTTAAAGAAAAATTACCCACGGGTGAGAATCTTTAAAACCGGCAAGTTCGGCGTCCTGATAAAGGCCGACAGAAAACAACGTATAGCCAAAAAGAAAAAAGCTGTGAAAACAGTAGTTAAAAAAGTAACCACGGTTGCAACATTAAAAACTGTTGAAAAACCAAGGGAAGAGGTAAAGGAAACCAATCAAACAGAAGTGGTTACTACTAACCTTCATGATGACCTGAAGCAACTTGCACAGAAACATGGTCTATTCCCAAAAGTGGAACAACCTGCCGGAGTTTTAATTCCTGATAGCTTAGGAGACGACATAATATTACCTCATGGTGCCTTGATAGGTACTGGAGCTGGTGGAATATGCATTAGTCTTGTAGAGTTAAGAAAGGTGTTAAAAAATAAATAAAGCATATTAATGCAAACAGCGAACCAATTGGTTCGCTGTTTTTTATTTCGCTAAAATTTTTCCTATCCGTGCACAATACTCACACTCGGTACTTTTACCAAACGGTTTTGCATAACATGGTCGCACTGTCCATTCGCCACTTGTTAGTAAATTTTGATAATCTGCAATGTCTCGTATTAATAATTCAATGTGTTCCCCTGTAATATGAGTTCTATACAATGCATTTTTATTTTTTACATCTTCTTCTAAAAATAACAATCTGGATTCCGTAACATCATTTCCTTCTGATCCGTGTATCAAGTACGAATACATCGCAAGTTGTCGCATCATTCCAGATAGTCTATTTTCTTCATCTAATTTTTCAATAACACCCGTTGTTTTACTTGACCCAGTTTTAAAATCTGTCACCGTAATAGTTCCATCTGGAAATCGTTCAGTAAGGTCAATTTTGCCATACATCGTAAGGTTTGGAAACTGTTTGTCACGATAGGTTAATGATCGTTCCGCTACACGATCACGCGCCAGTTGTTCATAATATCCAGAAACCCATCCATTAACCGCTGCCATTCCATCTTTTGATAACCTGGCGTGCTCTTTTTTATCATGAATACCTTCATCAGAAAGTTGTCCGTCTAAATATGTTTTGATTTCTGATTCGTTAGGTAATGATGTTGATTTCAAAATATATTCAATAGTACTGTGAACAGCAGACCCTAGTGCCAGTGATACTCCTTTTAATTCAGGTAGTTTTAAAAAATTTCTAAAATACCATTTCCATGGACACTCAAAGAAATTATTCAACATAGATACAGAAATTTTTGTTTCTGTAAAACGCTCTGTTACAAATTCTTTTATATTTTCTAAAATGTCATCGTCTGTAGAGTTAATTGGTTTTGATGCGTAATTATGCGGATCATTGGCTATTATTGCAGATTCATTATCATCAGCTGTTGTTTTTATGAAATGTTCATCTGATAAATCCTCAACGATATGTGCCAAGGTAAGTTCTGCACCATCGTCACGTTTGTTTGCGTAACTGATCGTACAAATTTTCTTTGCTCGTGTGATGGCAACATATAATTCACGTTTTGCAGTTAGAATATCCCGGTCTGCTATTTTTTCTTTTACTGACTCTGGTAATGTAAAAGCATTTGCTTTCTCACCCATCAATATTTCCTCATTCATGTGACCAATCCATACGTGGTCATATTCCAAACCTTTTGATTTATGCAATGTCATCACACGTATTCCAGATCGATTACCTAACCGCGCAATTTCAACCGTGTTCCCATAATTATTTAATCGTTTGAAATAATCCAGGAAATCCTGCAAATTCCCTGTCGGGTGTTTTTCTACCCAGCCAGTTCCTGCATGAATGAAACTCCGTACTATTTCAATTGATGTTAATAATTCATCGTGACCAGTTGATTGATCAATTAATAATTCATTACCAACAACTCCTACTACATGATTAACATCGTTATGTGACAACAACTCAATCCATAATTTCAATTTGTTACCAAATACTGCAATCGGATGCTCGCCAGCAAATAATCCATCATCATCACCATAACTCACCAAATCATCAATGGATAATGTATCCATTTTTTTAATACTTTTTAAAAATGTATGAGCCTGCATTACTGGAACCAAACTTGTTTTATCCAATAATGATTCTGCAAGTAATATATGATTGAACGGATTGGCAATGATTCCCAGCACTCGTAGTAAACTTTGTGTTCCTGCGGTTTCAAGTAACGATATATTTTGTTCAGAAATCACCGGTAGTCCAAGTGCCCGCAGTGTTGCCGTTGCAGATTTTACATGACGATTTTTTGGTAATAACAAAGCACATTCATCAGCCGAAATGCCGCTTGCAATAACAGATTTGAAATATAAACCTGCTCCAATAATTTCATCACGATTGTAATGATATGATGATAGGTTTACCAATTCTGTTCCTGGGCGATTACTTTTTAATGAAACATTCGTCACAGAACTTTTTAATAATTCATCTGCAAGTTTCAAAATTGGCGACGTTGAACGATAATTTTCCGTCAGCGTAATCATAACCGCTTTCCCAAATGCAGTTTTGAAATCTGTAAAATAATCCAAGTTCGCACCAGAAAATCCATAGATTAATTGACGATCATCCCCTACCACAAAAATATCAGGTCGTTCAACATCAGACCAAACTGCTTTTAAAAATTGATTCTGTACACCACTGGAATCCTGATGTTCATCAACTAATACATACTGATGATTTTCACGGAGGTCTGCGCGTACATCTTCGAACTGTTCGGCAAGTTGTACAGAAAATTCCAACACATCATCATAATCCATGAAATTATTCTCATGTTTCAAATACTCGTATTGTTCATAAAAAGCAACAACCTCGCGGGTACGATTCAGACTATCAATTTTCTTTTCTACTTCTTTTTTTAATTGACCTTTTGACTCACCTCTGGATGAGATACTCGCTGGATCATCTTGTAAAAACTTAATATCTTTTTCAACTTCCACTAAAAATTGCTCTGGAGACATTCGTTCACGTTTTAATATTGAAATTAGTCCGCGCAAATCTCTAAAATATTTTGATGGATCAGTCCGTGGTCGTAAATATTCCCAGTTTCCATCTTGTAATAACTGATCAACTAATACAATAGCCTCTGTATCATCTAATAATTTTGGAGTACTCGAAAAATCTAATAATTGATAGTATTTCTCAACTAATCCAATTGCAAAACTATGAAAGGTGGTAATGCGCACATCGCGAGCCCGCACGCCAATATAGCCTTCTAGGCGATTTCGCATAGCAGTAACACCAGAACGGGTAAAAGTTAAGCATAAAATACTGGATCCTGCTGTGTCTGTTTTAGACAGTATATTTGCAATACGCAGTGCCAATACCTGTGTTTTCCCTGTTCCAGGGCCAGCAACCACCATAACAGGACCGTCTAATGTATCAACGGCAGATTTTTGTTCCTTATTTAGTTTTTTATATGCATCCAAAAATGCAGCTTCACTAGATTGTGTCATGATGCCAGTATATCAAACTATTGCCAATCTAAATATTTGACAGTTTCCTGTAAATGATTAGCATGTAGAGAAACAAATTTCTTAATAAATGAGAGCAAGCATCGGACAAAATTACTCGAAAGAGGAAGCACTGCAGAAGATTCAAAGATTGTTTAAGGACCAAACCGAAGAACCTTCTGAAAAACACGTAACGACCATCGTTGGTTTAATGACATTTTATGATGTCTATTTACCAAAGATAGTTACCGAAACTGTCACAAAAAAACTTGACGGTTGGAAACTAGTCATTAAAAGTATATGCCGAGAAACTGGATATAGTTTTAATGATTTTAACATCAGTAAAGAGTTAAAAGAAACATTGAAAAACGAGTTCCCTGATGATTGTAAAGGTTGCGACAATCGTAAACAATTATGGGTACAAAAATTCGCCAAAATTAAAAAAGAGATCGCAACCGTAAAACAAGGGGTCGCACACACAAAAGAACTGGCTTAGATTATTATAATCAAAGCAAAATCCACTCATATAAACATGAGTGGATTATTTTTTTAAATGAATACTACTTCCTGATAATTCAAAATATCCTTCACGCAACATTTGATTCATAATTTTTTGAATTCTTTCCTTGTCGTTTGAAAATATCTGTATTTTTTTTGCTAGCGCAGCTTTTGAGATTGAATTATTATTCTCTAATAAAATTTTTAATATGGCACCGCGAATTTCTCGATCACTGCCGATAAATGCTGATTGTTTTGTGTAATGTTTACTTTGTACATTTGGATTATATTTTTTACCTTTGATATTTAGTGTGCGACCTAAAAACGAACCATAATCCATTAATGCCCAATACCATTCACGAGAGTTTTCTGTATCCATGGTTTTTTTAACCAATTCTAAAATTTCATCATCATGAACGTCTACTGCATCATTAAAAAAATGATGAATAAACACCCGTCTAATATTTGTTTCAATTAATACGATAGGTTGATTATGTACAAATGCAGAAATTGCACCTGCAGTATACGGACCAATACCTGGTAGTGTTTGCAGTTCATTATAATCGGTTGGAAATGTTCCTTTGTATTGCCCTGTAATCAATTGGGCAGTTTTTTTCATACGTAATGCACGTGAGTTATAACCAAGTCCTTTCCAGTGTTTCAATATATCGATCTGTGATGCCTGTGCTAATTTTTGAATAGTTGGAAAGGATTTCATCCATGCGCTAAAAAATTTAATCACACGATCCACCTGGGTTTGTTGTAACATTATTTCAGAAACCCATACCCGGTATGTATTGATAGATTTACGCCAAGGCAACCCATCACGTCCAGAGGTATAGTAATAGTTCCACACAATGTCTTGAAATTTTTTAATTTGACTACCTGAAACCTTCATATGGACACTTTACCAAATAAACAGGAAGTGTATAGTATGTTTATTACTAATATAAGTAAGCGTAGAGATTATTCTATTTATGAAATCGAGGATTTCTTTTCCGTAAGGAAAAGTGCCTGCCCGTCAAACAGGCATCCCGCAGATGAATAAATGGAATAATCTTGAAGCTATAATAATTATGGAAAATACAAAAATACAATGGACGGATAACACTTGGAATCCGTGGCATGGTTGTCGAAAAGTATCACCTGGTTGCAAATTCTGTTATATGTACAGAGATAGTTTCAACAATACAAGGTATAATCCTTTGGAAATTACTCGTACAAAGACAGTTTTCAATTTACCATTAAAACTTAAAGAGCCATCAAAAATATTTACTTGCAGTTTAACGGATTTTTTCCACGAAGCAATTGATAGTTATAGAAATGATGCTTGGGATATTATTCGCCAATGTCCACAACACACTTTTCAAATACTTACTAAGCGACCTGAAAGAATAGTTGAAAATACACCTGCCGATTTATTACAAGCCGATAATATTTGGTTTGGTACAAGTGTTGGAAGTGAGAAAGGGAAACAAAGAATTTATGATTTATTAAAAGTTGATTGTAAAACTCGTTTTATTTCGTTTGAGCCATTACACGAAAGGGTTGATATGAATTTAGATTTACTTGATTTATTAAAAATCCATTGGGCAATTATTGGTGGTGAAAGTGGCAATGAAACTGGTAAGTATCGTTATCGTCCTTGTCAAATTGAGTGGATTGAGGAACTCGTAAAAGATTTAACTCCAACCACAGCAATTTTTGTCAAACAAATGGGAACTCATTTAGCAAAAGAGTTAAAAATGTCAGATAGGCACGGAGGTAATATTGATGAATTCCCATCAGCGTTGCAAATTAGGGAGTTTCCCAAAGGTATCGCATAACGTTAAAAGGCTTTGCGAAGTGTGGGAAATCGGAGAACATCTGCTCAACCAAACGCAA
>CALDKO010000113.1 GCA_937898165.1 uncultured bacterium
GTCTGAGCTTTGAGGAGACCATGGAGTTTTCGCGGCGGCAGATTGCCAATATCCTCGAGGAAAACATTTCTATTTTCTACGGCGGCGTCAGTGGTCTGGTCTCCCGCGAAGAATTTCTGGCCACACAGCAGGTGCATTATCTGAACACGGTGTTGCAGATATTGTAGGGTCTCAATCATTTGGAAAAGGTTCTGTGCAGGAACTTATTCCATTATCTGATGGATCATCAGTAAAAATAACTGTTGCAAAATGGCTAACTCCTAATGGTGTTTCTATTTCAGAAAAAGGGGTTACCCCAAAATATCCAGTTACAGAAAAACCAACAGAAAAAAATACAGACCCAGTGATGCAAAAAGCTTTAACACTGTTGAATTATAAAAAATAATTAAAGAGAACTATATGAAAGTATTATTCACAAAAAATGTTCGTGGAAAAGGGAAGGTGGGTGATATTAAAGAGGTACCAGATGGTTACGCGGTAAATTTTCTGATCGCACAGGGTTATGCAGTTCGCGCAGATGGTCAAGTAGTTGAAAAATTTGCAAAGGAAAAAGAAAAAGTTTCTGAAATAGAATTTGCAAAGGAAAAAGAACTAAAGGAAACACTAAAAAAACTTGCAGCAACGCAATCAATTAAAATCAGTGGCCACCCTCATTCACGAGGACATTTATACAATGCCGTCACTGCCCAAGAAATTTGTACTGCGATAAAAACACAGCATGATATTTTTATCACCAAAGACATGATCATGCATTACGATAAACCTATCAAAGAAATTGGAGGATTTGAAATCCAAATCGGAAATAAAAAACATTCAATTACTTATAAACTGTTTATTTAATAATAAAAATCACTCATTATGTATGAGTGATTTTTATTACTTATTCAGTAACAACGTTTGCTACTTTTTTTCGAGTAACTGATCCATCAAATTTTGTTTGACGTTTTGTAGAGAATTTAACTTTACCTGGTTTTGTTGCAAACAAACTGTGATCTTTTGCAGTTGCAACGTTTGCTCCTGCCATGATCCGAGTTCCACGCTGGCGAACAATAATAGCCCCAGTCTTTGCAAATTCACCATCATATAGTTTTGTTCCCAAATATTTTGGATTTGAATCAGTTAGGTTTTTAGCGGAACCTCCCGCTTTTCTTGTTGCCATAGTGCTTGTAAAAATTACTTAATTCTTAATAATATGCTATAATGAGCAGTATAACCCAAAGATAAAAAATAATCAAGAGGGTATAATCATATTTATTTTATGGAACAAACATTGATTATTTTCCTCAAAAAGCCTTTAGTTATAAGGTCTTTATATTTTATCTCCTGTATGATTATCGCTTTTGGGTTGGGTGTTATTACTGAATACTCTTTATTAAACCAACATAATAACCCTCAAGTAGAACTGCCTGCAAAACCAGTCCCGTTGGCACTTCGTTATAAAACACCTATAATTAAAAATGTGTACGATACTATGCCAGCAGAACCAGTAACACCGGATGATCAGCAAGTATCAACAATACAGCAGGCTTCGTCAAATGTCAGCGGTCAATTTGTAGCATCAAAAACAGGAACTAAATATTACCCAGCAGATTGTGGTAGTATTAGCCGTATCAAACCAGAGAATAGAGTTTATTTTAATACAGAAAAAGAGGCACAAGAAAAAGGATATACCCGTACCACTGCATGTAATTAATGTTTATGCGAAAAATACTTCCATACATTGCAATATTGATTATTGGAATCAGTCTGACACAGTATCAGTTACTTCATCATGGAAAAATATTTTCAGTCTTATCAGAAACATTGGTAAATACCAAAGTCTATACTGAACTTAAAACCTTAAACGAAAAACTACTAACTCTCTCGGCAACATTTTTGAAATTGAACCAACGTCCGCTACCTGAAAAAACATTAGATACTTCAGATGAAATGCCCGTTGATACCAGTAAACCTGTTGATCGTTCAGTATTGAATTCAGAAAATATTTTATACTACACCAATTTAGAGCGAACCAAAAGGGGATTGAAGCCACTGAAATTCAGCGCAAAATTGACCCGATCAGCTACCGCAAAAAACAACGACATGTTTGCGAATCAATATTTTGCACACGAATCGCCAGTTGATTCTAAAAAAGGTTTTGCATATTTTATTGATAACGAATCGTATGACTTTGTTCGTGTCAGTGAAAACTTGGCGATGGGGGATTTCGATACTGCAAAAAGTGTCGTAGATGCCTGGATGAACAGTCCTAGTCATCGGGTAAATATCCTCTACCCAGATTATCAAAATATCGGTGTTAACGTACGAACCGGCAATTTGAAAGGATCTCAGGTAGTCATGATCGTGCAACACTTTGGTATTCCTAAAAATGCCTGTCCATCCGTTTCTGAATCAATGCTCAAGACATTACAATCAGTAGAGCAGGATGCCTTAACTTCGAAAAAAAGTGCACAGGATCTAGAACAAAAAATTAACCAGGATTCCAATGCAAATAGTGATGAGCTAGACAACTTGATAGGGATGTACAACAACACCATACGGAAATACAATAACTTGGTAATCGAATTCCAAAAGATATCACAGGAATATAATGAGCAGGTGAAAGAGTATGACGACTGCATAAAGAAACTAAATTAACCAAAATAAACACCCTGGATTTCCAGGGTGTTTATTGATGAGGGAATAGGAGCTTTATATTATATG
>CALDKO010000114.1 GCA_937898165.1 uncultured bacterium
TTTTGGTTTCTTTTTACCTTTTTTGGTTTCAATTGTTCCGCCAGATTGTAAAATGAACGCATTGTAAATATCTTGTAATTCAGATTTTGAAAAATCACCTAATCGTACCTCTGCACGATCAGACATATTTTGTAGCTGTTGGTCCATTTTTAAAATACGCGGATCGATAACCAACGCAGATTGCGAAAATCCAACCAGATGAAGCCCTGCAAGTGTTCGTACACGCGACAACGCCACGTATCCCATTCCAAACGCGAATGCTCGCGATAAATCAATCACTGCAGCATCCAGACTCATTCCCTGGCTCTTATGCACCGTAATTGCCCATGCATGACGCAATGGCATCTGGGTAATAGATGCCAGAATTTTTCCATGATCATCAATTGCCCACGTTTCTGGATCTACCGTTATTTCCTTTCCATTAAATAATTTTACCACCGGCTGGTTACTGACCGTAAAATCAATAACCGTTCCCCGTGTTCCATTTACATACCCTTGGTCAAAACTATTTTTTACAAACATCACCTCGGCTCCTAATTTCAAAATTAACTTTTCTGGCGCCAAGCAACTTTTTTTCAATGTCTCAATCAAGTTTTCTTTCCCTTTGCTTTCCATGTAAAACACAAACTCTTCCTCATCAATACCTGCCAGCTGCTGATTGTTGATCGTATCAACATCCGCATTATGCGTAAATAACTTTGTGACATTTTGAAAATCATCCTCGCTGTATTCACGGATTCGTTCCTCTAATGTTTCCAAATGGTAATCCTGAATATTGTTCTGTCGAATTGCATTTAAAATGTCAGTAAAAATTTCATCATCCTGACGATGCTGTTCTGATAAATAACAAATGATTGGGTTCATGGTTTTCCAAACTTTTGAGTCAATAATCATACTGACAGGTTCACCCTTCTTTGTTACTGGCGGCAACTGGAACAAGTCTCCACACAAAACAACCTGAATCCCACCAAACGGTAATTCGGGTTTTCTCTTGAATGCTCGGCAAATACGATCCAATGTATCTAGGAATGTTCCTGACAACATTGAAATTTCATCAATGATCAATACTTTTACTTTGTCATAACGATCCCATAAATATTTTTTTTCTTCCATTAATTCAATATCCCAATCGGTCACATTGTCACGAATCCCAATCCCAGACCATGCATGGATCGTCATTCCACCAATATGCGTTGCCGCAATTCCGGTCGATGCGGTGATTGCCACATCAATATCATGTTCATACAGATATTTAATAAACGCGTTTAACACATAGGTTTTTCCAGATCCTGCACCACCGGTCAGGTAAATTGATTTCCCCATTTTCATTATGGCCAGTGCGTTATCTTGAGTCATGACAGCAGTATATCATGCACCTACTGCATACCTACACTTGAACGAATCAATTTTGATATGTATGATACAGCACTTCCCTTTTTGTTAAATTTAATGTATAATCATTTTCATGAATAACCAACCTAAAAAAGGCAAAACTCATAAAAAATCAGAACGACGCTTTCCTGCTCGTAAATCTGTAACCAAAAATGCCAAAAAAATGAATGGACCAATGAAGTTCGAAAAAAATACTTCAAAACGAAACACCCCCAAAAAACGAAACGAAAAACCAGAACGTCGCATGGGTAAAAAAGACACCATTCTGAAAAGTATTCGTGACAACATACAGAAATCACCAGTCAAAAAGGTTGCAAAGAAACGTGGAATTCTACCAAGTACCCTACAGCCCGGGATGGAACGACTGGAACGATACATGGCCCATGTTGGAATTGCGTCACGGCGTGAAGCAAAAGAATTCATCAACAAGGGATTAGTTACCGTAAACGGAAAAGTAATCCGTGAGCCAGGACATGGAATCAAACCTGATGTTGATAAAGTTAAAATTGCTGGTGGAGTTTTAGAAAATAAAGAAACAATTCTGTTCTATAAACCTCGTGGAATTGAAACGGTGAAAACATCACCTGATGCAGTCGATATCCATGACAAGTTCCCGCAGTTCAAACACCTTGCACCGATTGGACGACTTGATAAGGACTCTGAAGGCTTGATATTGTTATCGAACGACGGAGTTCTGGCTCGTACTGTCACTGGTGAAAACTCAACCATTGATAAGGAATATCGCGTAACCGTACGCGAAGATGTCATTCCAGCGGTACTACAGAAAATGGAACACGGTATGAAAATTGAGAAAACAATCACCAAACCATGTGTTGCAAAAAAAGTTGCACAAAATGAATTTGCGATTGTTTTGCACGAAGGTCACAAGCACCAAGTTCGCCGCATGGCAAATGCATGCAAATTAACTGTCACCAGATTGGTACGTGTACGCATCGGAGAATTAACCATTGGAAAAATGACTGCAGGAAACTTTAAAAAGATTCCGAATGATCTGATTTTGGAAATGAAGAAATAAAAAAACACCAATTGGTGTTTTTTTATTTTAATTCAATCCAACCTGTTTTCGGATTATTTCCATTTTAGCTTTAGCTTTTGCGTTCGCTTTTTCAGCTCCGCTTTTCAGAATCTCTGCGACTAATTCCGGACTATTTGCATAGCGTTCGCGCCGTTCTCGCATTGGTGTTACAAATACAAGAATATCTGCAAGCAATGCCTCTTTTAAATCTTTATACTTCCCTTTTTTCTCTTCATACAGATCTTTTAATTCTGCCTCAGATTTAAACAGTTTATGAATTGCATACACATTGGTTGGTACGTCACTACCAGAATCGGTGACAATTCCCATGACTGCTTTTTTAATTTCTTCATCAGTTCCAAACAATGGAATAGTATTTTTATATGATTTGGACATTTTTTGCCCATCAATTCCAGGAACTGTCTCTACAGATTCAATAATCAATTCTTTTGGCAGTTTGAATGTTTCTCCAAATGTATTATTGAATTTCTGTGCAGTATCTCTTGTATATTCAATATGTTGTTTTTGATCTTTTCCAACCGGAACCACATCTGCATCATATAACAAAATATCTGCTGCCATCAGCATTGGGTAATTAAACACACCGACATTAATTTCGTGATCCTTTGCCTCGGCATCCTTGAAGGCATGCGCTCGCTGCAGATACGGCATGGTTGTAATACAATCAAATATCCATGACAATTCCGTGTGACCCATTATATCAGATTGTCGGAACAATGTAACTTTTTCCGGATCAAGTCCAATTCCTAAATATGTTAATACCAAATCGCGAGTCATTTCTCGCAAATCGTTCGCATTATGAACTGACGTTAATGCATGCAGATCTGCAATCATGATATATGTGTCATAATCATCCTGAAGGTCAACAAATTGTTTGAGTGCACCAAAATAATTCCCGATATGGGGAATTCCGGTTGGCTTTGCACCTGAAAGTAAGATTTTCTTTGAAGTACTCATAGGTCCCAGTATACACTAAATTAATTATTTTGTGCTCGCTGTTTCAAAATTTCGTACGCTACAATTCCGACAGTTACGGACGCGTTCAATGATTCAACATCGTTGGTCATAGGAATTTGGAGCAATGTATCACAATGTTCCATTGTTTTTTCACGTACACCACTTCCCTCGTTACCAATCACAATCGCAACATTCGTATCAAATTGGTATTCCCACACAGTCTGCGCAGGTTTTCCATACTGATCGAATACTGAAAGCCCTACTACCCAGAATTTTTCTTTCTTCATGGCTTCGATACATTGATTAATATTTCCGATTTGAATGATAGGTACCTTTCCTACCGTTCCAGCTGAAGTTTTAAACACGGCACTCGTGATCGGAGCCTGGTTAAGCTCAGCTACAATAATCGCATCAACTGCAAGTCCTGCTGCAGAACGAATAATGGCACCAACGTTTGATACATCCATGATGTGATCCAAAATAACAACTGTCTGTAATTTGTTAGACTCTTTCATTGATGTGAAATAATCATCCAATGTTGCATAATCATATGGTTTCGATAACGCAATAACACCCTGATGGTTTACCGGGTCTTTCAGCCACTGATCAATCTGCTTGTCAGTTGTTCCGTTTACTGGAATATTATTTCGTTTCGCCAAAATTCGGATTTCATCAAATCCTGATTGCTTTCCTGAATCCTTGATATAGATTCGCTTGATTGTAGTTGGATTGTTACGCAATGCCTCAATAACTACGTGTTTTCCATAAATATAAAAGTCTTTGCTCATAGGTCACAAAATAGCATAAAAATTATGTTTTGTACAGAGTTAATGAAATAACAAAAAAGCAATACCCTTAGGTACTGCTTTGTCTTAGTTTTAAAATATTATTTTATTTTTTACCCATTGTCAGATTATTGAAAACGCCATATTGTTTTAACATAATTCCGGAATGGTTATTAATAAACAAATCATAATGATCCAAATATGGTTTTTTATCTCCTCTAATTGCATCAAAGAAATCTTCATTTGCTACTGAAAACATATCATCGTAACTTTTTGAAGAAATTTGCATTTCATGCATTTTGCCTGAATATGTCTGAAAATAGATAACACCTGAATTAATATTCAAGCATAAATATCCTTTTCTGCCACGAATTTTGATAAATTCCATATATTTGGATTCTTCCAAAATTCGCTCGCCTTCAAATGTAAAATGAATATTATCAACTTCACCGATTACCTCATAACGAGCATAACTATCTACTAATCTCGTAGCTGTGATTGTAGTATCTGAATCTGTTTTATTAAACAAGAATCGAACTAAATCAATTTCATGCCCAAAATGATCCAGCATTAGACTTCTGTCTTTCTTCCATTTGTCAGTAACTTTGTGATAAAGAAATGAAAATTTAAATTCCATAATATCTCCAACAAATTTCCAGACGAAACCTCGCTTTTCTTCAAGTAACTTTTTCAATTCTACAATCGGAGGATCGAATCTGCGTGGATGGCATGATGAGATAATCAATCCTTTTTCTTTTGCAAGATCCAAAGCAATATTTACTTTCTTCATTCCTTCAAGGTTGATAGCAAGAGGTTTTTCAATAAATACATGCTTGCCAGCCCTTACGCAATCCAATAACTGTTGGGAGTGAAATTCGTCAGGCGAGCCGATGAATACAATATCAATACTTCCGTCGTTATAAATTTCATCTAACATGCTTTGTTCAGGAATTATATTTCCGAAAAATTCACCCAAATCTGATTCCTTAACTTTTGGATCACAGTATCGAGAAACGACTACATTTTGGCTTAAAATGTAAGGAACATGTGCACGAAGCATATGTTCACCCATGCCAATTATGGCCACTACTAATCTTTTTTTCATATATTAATGTGCTTTTTATTTGTTTTTATTATATATCTTTATTATAAATATGTCAATATTCATAATAAATCTGGATATTTCAACGAAATTAATATATACTGCCCCGTATTGCCAGTTCGTCTAATGGTAGGACTTCGGTTTCTGGTACCGACTATTGGGGTTCGAGTCCCTGACTGGCAGCCAACACGAGCGCGCTCGAGACGCGTCAATGTAACGATTTTTTAGCACTGTAAAGCGACCATGTGTCGAGGACTCGAACTAGTTAATGTTCCAGATAAACTAGTCAATTTTTACGACAACAAATTAGTCCGATCTTATCTGGCTAGAGAAATATTATAAAAACACCTCTTAAAGGTGTTTTTATAAACTTATTCACACAATGATTGCGGTAATACTAAAGCTTTTGAGAGCATCATTTTACCAAATGAATTGGGCGTTAGCCAGTCATACCAATGGAACTTACGAATTGGTTCATATGAACTGCAATTCCCTTTCTCAATATAAGAAAGAGCATTAGGGATTTCTGTTGCGAAGTAATTAAGCGTCCTGTTTTTATGAAATGTAAAAGGAATATATACAGGGATTAGTTCTACGAAATTAAATTCGGTTTCAAGGCGAGATTGCATTTCTTTCTTTGACAACTTTAAGAAATTCTCTGACATAGAAAATTCTGACAAAAGTATTCGCTCTTTTATTTCTTTAGAAACTAAAGACTGTTTTAAATTAACTTTATTTAGAACTGCTTGATCGTATGCCATAGCTTTAATTGATTTACCGACCAAAAATTCTATATGTGCATAACTTCCATTTTCAATTTTATTTCCAAAATCATAAATATGTTGTAGTTTATCCTGATAAACTGATTTTGTAATTACGCCATTCACTAAATCATTTTCAAGTTGTAATATGTACAATCTTGCTAAACTTCGAGTTAGGCTAAGTGACGGTAATTTAAGATCTTCAGTTATCAGATTATTTTCTGGAATATTGTTATTGAACCAATATGGTTTTTTTATTGATTCTTCATATGAATTAATTTGGGATGAAAATTTACTCACTATTGGTTTTGTTTTTTCTAGGTTTTCAACTGTTTTATCATTAAAATAATTATTAATTAATTCAATTTCTTGTTCTGTTAAATCTTTATTATCTATTTTGTTTAGGCTTACTACAACATTATCCGAATCTGGAACTCTATTAATTATCGGTGCTGGAATATTTATTTCTTGTTTGCTATCAAAAGAACCGTAAATTAAATACCCGAGCAAAACGATTGGAATGATCATTAATATTTTTTTATTCATACTATATTATAGTATATATTTAAGGATTTTGCATAATATTGATTTATTTTGAATACTCAAATATCGTCGATATGCTATAGTAAAAGCATTAATTCTAACCTTACCCTGCAATGAACCGAAAGGTTCTAGCTCGAGGACGCCAGCATAAAAATATATTACTTAAAAAGCACTGATTGGTGCTTTTTAAATTGACCATGCTACACTATTAGAATCATGACACTAAACCTAAATCAACTAAAACCTATTGGGCAAACTTATTATGGAATTTTTTCTGTATTATTAATTACTATTCAATCTCTATTAGTGATTCCTTTAACACTTGCCATTGGATGGTTTAGCCCCAAAGGAATTGTACCGATATTTTTGTTGGGTATAATCGCTATTTCGTTTTGGTTACAGATATATCTTTCTGCAAAACGACTGGTGGATGCTGAAATAAACGCTTATTATGGTTTACTCCACCTTATTCCATTTTTATCACCACTTATTATTCTTTTCTTAATAGTTTATTCATCAAAAAACAAAAATAATTACCTATTAACAACTGATATCAATGCGTCCGCAATGTCTGTTAATTTTCTCCCTAAAAAATATTATCTTTGGTTTTTTGCTTTATATTTTATTTTAAAATCTCTTGCACTATCATTCGAACGGCAGTTTCTTTGACCAAGGATGGATCCACATTAGCCCACCACTTGCTTTTCGAGGGAAAGG
>CALDKO010000115.1 GCA_937898165.1 uncultured bacterium
TTTAAGAGGAAAAGTTTAGACATAAAAAACCTTGTCCAATGGGACAAGGTTTTTGTTTTATTAAAAACTCAGATGTATCAAATTATCTTTTAACACGCTCTTAAAAAACGAAGTTTCATAATTACTTTTAACTTCTTTCCAGTCATTCGGAAACATTATAGCAATATCATAATTACAACTTACCAAGTCATCTAGTCCTTTTGCAATCAATGCTCGTCTATCATATTGTGGGAACAATACAGAGGGTGTAAGAAATTGGTACAAATTACCTTTATGTCTTAGATATTCCATGTTTACTTCACAATTCGTTTGATGTTGCTGTACTTGAGTTTTAATAAACCAGTCCAGCGGACTTGAGCATGAAACTGCAAATGGATTTTCAATTTCCTTTGGATCAATCAAGAAAAAATGTTTACATAATTTTGTACTAATCCGATGAGGAAATTCCGCATAAAGACGCTGTTTTCCAATATGTGCGCGAGCTCGGTAATTCATTTCCAAATATTCATTTGTTGAATTGAATGCCTCAATGGTAATAGGAACAGTTCGGCCAGTTCTGATTGGTGCGATCCATTTTTTATAAAGATCGTCCCACTCATCAATTACAGATGATTCCACCGGAAATGATTGTGCTTTTGTTTGCTTCAATACTTCTTCCAAGGCTTCTGGTTCAAGTTCACCGTCAGTACCAGGTCCCGCTTCAAATAATATTCCAGAAACTCCAGAATCCACAAAAGCTTTTAATACTATCGCATCAAACATTGGTGATAGTACGTGGTGATCTTGTTTTCCGCGATAAAATATATCACCACCAACATCAACCAGTACTATATAATCAAAATCTTTTGCAAGAGCTTTAAATGATTCTGTAAGACCTTTTGTACCTTGTAATAACGATAGACCAAAAACTCTTTGACATTCTGCAACATTTAAATTCTTTACCATGTCAGCTACGGCAGCATCAATAAATCCAATTTGGAATTCGTCATTTTTTCGAACAACCTTACGTATTGAATACGAATTAATTTTAATTACTGCAATATGTTGAATTTTATGACCAACTTCTGTATGTTCATGAAAAGGGCTTAATACGCCTGCAAATGAACATTGATCCCATGACCAGCCTAATTTCTGTAGTGATAGAGCTGCTAATGCGGTTGAAAACACATCGTTCCCACCGCCTGTTCCTACGAATAGGACATTCTTAAATTTATTATTTTCCATGTTCAAATTTTTAATGAATTTACTTTAAAATTACTATACTAACTTTATACAAAAAGTCAATTTATTATAAATAACAACTTGAATAAAACCATAAAAAATGCATACTGGATGAATATGAAACTATCACTTGGAATTGTAGGTTTGCCGAATGTTGGAAAATCTACCTTGTTTAATGCGTTAACTAAAAAAGGCGTACCAGCCGAAAACTACCCATTTTGTACCATTGATCCGTCAGTTGGTATTGTTGCGGTTCCTGATGAACGTCTATATAAACTGGCAGAGTTTTCAAAAACTAACAAAATAATTCCAGCAGCCATCGAGTTCGTAGATATTGCAGGATTGGTAGAAGGTGCCAGTAAAGGTGAAGGTTTGGGAAATAAATTCCTCTCACATATCCGTGAAGTAGATGCGATACTTGAAATGGTGCGAATTTTTCCAGTTTCTGGTGGTGGTACGATGATTAATCACGTGTATGGTGATATGAATCCATTACGTGATATTGGTGTTATCAATTTGGAATTAATTTTAGCGGATCTTGAAACCGTCACTAAACGTGCATCAAATATTGTTCGTGAGGTAAAACAGGGGAATAAGACCGCAATCCTAGAACAATCAATTATTGAAAAAATTTTGAAAGCATTACAAGAAGAAAAAATGGCCAACACCGTTGAACTTAATGAGGATGAAGAGAAAATTGCAAAACAATTAAACCTATTAACTCGAAAAAAATTTATTTACGGTTTAAATAAACGTGCTGGTGCAGAAAACTTGGATACTTCAAATCCCGAAGAATTTAAAAAACTCTGTGCACAAATTGAATCAATGGGGTCAGAATGGGTGGTTATCGACGCAAAAGTTGAACATGAATTGTCAGAATTCGAAGGAGATGAAAAAACAGAAATGCGGGCTATGCTCCAGGCGGATACAGAGGCAGATGATGGGATCAATACATTAATTACAAAATCATATACATTGCTTGGGCTGGAAACATACTTCACTACAGGCGAGGTTGAAACTCGTGCATGGACTATTGCAAAAAATTCTACCGCACCAGTTGCAGCTGCTGCTATCCACACAGATTTTCAAACAAAATTCATTCGTGCAGAGGTGGTTTTTTGGTCAGATTTATTAAATGCAGGATCATTTTCAAATGCAAAAGCTGCTGGATTGGTACGAACAGAAGGGAAGGAGTACATTGTGAAAGATGGTGATGTTATTGAATTTAAGATTTAGTCATTTGACAAGTAATCATTTTTAAGCATAATTCATATTAATTAAATCTTTAATATGGAAATTGAATTAACACAAAGGGGAAATGATTGGTATGCTACCAAGAAAGGTGAACCTACAAAACGCGGCACAGGTGTAACGTCTGATGCAGCGATTGGTGACCTTATTTCCAAGTATCCCGATGAATTTAATATCACCATTTTGAGACCCGTTGAGGTGCATTAACATGGTTGATTATTAACGAATTTTTCATAAAAGCCTTATTATTAAGGCTTTTATTGTATTTATGTACTATTGACTTATTTAATATAATATGATATACTGCTATAGATAAATTCATTCTAACTTAATAAATAAATATATTATAGCTAAGACCAAAACCAATGTAGTTCGTGCTAAAAGAGTGCGTACTACAAATAAACATTTACCAACCACAAAAACTGAGCGCAAAGCTAAACCGAAAAAAGCTGAAAAACCGGTTTCGATAGAGGTTGGAGTTATACCCGCCCCTGCATACTCCGCAGAACCTATTGAATCTCCCGATTCAAAATGGATTCACAGAATGAAAGCGTTTCATCCACATGGGGTAAAACATTTCATGCGAGTATTGCTCGCTCACGGATTTTATACATTCGATGATGCATGCGATGATATGCATAAGGATCAAACCCCATTCGCGATGTTTTTCAAATCTGTTGGCTTACCAACAGAAACAGAAAACACTCTTGAAGTTTTACAGATAAAGTTACTTCAAGGCTTTCGCAAGGTGGAAGAAGAGCTGGTTCAATACGGCTGGAATTAATTGTTTTTTTATTCATATATTAGTTTTAAGTTTTTGTTTATCGAGCGCAATAATGCGCTCGATTTTTTGTATTTATAATATTTTCTTGTATACTTGATTTATGAATTTTTTAAAAAATAAAATGGTACGGAAAATAATATATGGGTTTTGGGTAGGGATAGTAATAGTTATAGTATTTGGTATGTTTTTTAATCGTGCGCCACAACGAACTATTCCCATTGATAATGTAATTACATCGCCTGCATCAGGAAAAATTATTGGAATAATCCCTGTTGATCCACCAAATATCACTTTTACTAAAAAGGGAACACAAAATACAGTAGAGATTCCAGAATTAACAGGGAAAATGAATATGGTATTAATTGAAATGAACCCATTAGATGTTCACGTACAACGTGCGCCAATTGCAGGATCAATTATTTCTATGGATCACTATGATGGAAAACATATAAACGCAATTGGGAGTCAAAAAATGAATATTATTAATACTAATGAGAAAACAGTTGCTGTATTTAAAAATGAAACAGATACCATTGGTGTTATCCAGGTTGCAGGAAAAGCCGCACGACGAATCCGTAATTATGCAGGAATTAATGAAGTGTTAAATAAAGGTCAGATATATGGACGGATTTTGTTAGGTTCACAGGTGGTTGTCTTAGTTCCAGAAAATAGAACGGTAAATGTTATTGTCGGACAAAAAGTAATCGATGGTGAGACAATTTTGGCAAAATAAAAATGACCTACGTTACGAGGTCATTTTCTATTTTTATAACTAATTCTTTTTTTGAAATTAAAAAATAAAAATGTTGTATTTCATGGATAAAATCAAAAAAGATCGGTTTATCAAAAAATGGATTTTTTTGCTCCATGTTTTGAATAGACGAACAGGACCAACATTTTTCCATGGTACTTGATATGTAAAACCAATTATAACGATAAAAATAAATAGTGTCTCCAGTTCCAAGAAATTGTGGACCATCATCATCATAATCATTTACTTCTTCAAGATCTTTAAATTTTTTTGAATCATATCTGAAATTGGAGGACAAAAGTATTTCCTTTGTGATCCTGATTGGTTCTATATTATCTAAGGATAACTCCTTCGATAATAGTTTCCCCCAATGTTCCTGAGTCCATAAAAAACTAGTCTTTGTTTTTGTATTATAATACCAACAATTTAAATATAATTGTGTATCTTCCATTTTTTTTAATTTATTTGATTACAAAATATAATTTAAATCAACTATACCATATTAAAATGAAAAGACAAGTCACCTATTACATAAAAACCTTAATAAATTAAGGTTTTTATGTAGAATAAATTATTTCTTTTTCTTTCCTGATTCAATACCGAGTAATGCAACCATTTCATCAGTTGACGCTGTGGTTGGGTCCATATTGTCCGGTAGATAAATTCTTTTAAGTCCTGCTTTTATAAAGTGACCTGATTTTGATTTTAATACCTGCATCTCTCGTTTTGTTTTTGGATGAATGAATGTAGTAATTAATTCCGTTCCTTTCGGTAATTGTTTTGGAGTGTTCAATAGTATAACTGCCTGTTCCAGTGTAATAGTATACGGATCATTTGGTTTTTTAATTGATCTGAAATCTCGTCCTCGTCCAACGTACGGTCCAAAACGTCCTACATTTGCGATGATTGGTTCACCGGTTACGGGGTCGTTACCAAGATCTCTGGGTAATTCCAGTAATTTCAGAGCAATGTTCATGGTTACATCACTAGGATTCATTTTTGGTGGTAACGACGCACGGCGAGGCATTTTAATAGGTTCAGGGACTGGTTCTGGATGTAATTCCAGTTCTGCTTTTTCTTTTTTAGTTAATCGTTTTTTCTTGACCTTTTGTGGTTTTTCAGGAGTTTCTCCCTGTTGTACATAGGCACCAAAACGTCCGGTTAATAAATAAATATTTTCGCCGGTTATTGGATGAATACCAAATGGTTTTTCTTTTCCAACTTCTTGACCATCCATAGTTAATGCTCCGTCACAATCTGGATAACGACTGCATGACATGAATTTTCCACTGCGACCTAATTTAATGATCATCGGTGCACTACATTTTGGACATATATGATGTGCATCAGCATCACCTAGGTTGGTTGCTTTGTCTAATTTATCTTTTTCTTTTACTTCTGCAGAAAATGGCCCATAAAAATCTGAAAGAGTTTTTACATACTGACGTTCACCGCTGGCAATTTCATCTAATTCGTTTTCCATTTCAGCTGTGAATGTATCACTGATATAGGTTGGGAAATTTGTTTCCAGAAAACTCGAAACTACATCGCCTGTATCTGTTGGAAATAATGTTCGTCCTTCTTTTTTTACATAGTCACGCTCTTCCAATGTTCGCATGATTGATGCATAGGTTGAAGGTCGCCCAATACCGCGTTCCTCTAATTCTTTGACCAACCCTGCCTCGGTATATCGATTAGGTGGTTGGGTTGCTTTTTCTGTTGCATTTAATTCTATCAAATCAATTTTTTGACCAACAGTAATTTTTGGTAGTTCAACATCTTCACCACGTGCTGCGGTATCTACAATTAACCATCCTGGAAACAGAATCCGTGATCCGTTTGCAGAAAAATCTGGAATTCCACCAGTCGTGATATTTGCAATTAATTTAGTCTTTAACATTTTAGCATCACTCATTTGTGATGATACTGCACGTTCCCAAATTAATTTGTATAAACTTTTTTGTTCTTCGGTAAATCCGGCAGACACCTCATTAATATGCGTCGGACGGATTGCCTCGTGGGCTTCCTGTGCATTTTTAGATTTTGTTGCATAGCTTTTTGCTTGTACGTAATCTTTTCCATATTTTTTATCAACCAGTGACAAGATTTGTTCTTGAGCTTGCTTTGAAAGATTCGTCGAGTCGGTACGCATATAGGTAATATGTCCTTCTTCGTACAATTTTTGCGCGACCTGCATGGTTCGTGAGGGAGAAAACCCAAGTCGTGTAGATGCGGTTTGTTGCAATGTTGATGTGGTAAACGGTGCACGAGCAGAACGTTTTTGTTCTGATGTTTTAATATCATTTACGATCCAGTCGTGTTTTTTACCTAGATCAAGAATTTTTTCTACCAACGTATGATCTCGAGGTTCTTCTGAACAGGAAAGTGGAAATCGCTCCTTACCAGCGGAAAACAACCCTTCGATTGTCCAATATTTTTCTGGAACAAATGCACGGATTTCGCGTTCCTTTTCCATGATAATACGGAGCGCTGGTGATTGAACACGTCCTGCAGATAATCCATAGCGAACTTTTTTCCAAATGAGTCCTGATAAATCATATCCAACCAATCTATCCAGTACCCGTCGAGCCTCCTGTGCCTGTACTAATTCATAATCAATATCACGTGGATGTTGTAGTGCTTCAATGATGGCTTCCTTGGTAATTTCATTAAAAGTCACACGTTTGATAGGTGCTTTAATATTTTTGTCATTTAATATTTCCTTTAGATGCCATGCGATCGCTTCACCTTCACGGTCGGGATCGGGTGACAGGATAATTTCGTCTGCTTTTTTGGCGAGGGTTTGTAATTCTGAAATAACACGATGTTTTCCGACAGAAATTTCATAACGTGGAATAAAACCACCAGGGATATCGATGGCATCTTTGTTAGTTTTTGGCAGATCGCGAACATGACCGATCGATGCTCGTACGGTGTATTTTCCATCCAAGTATTTCTCGATCGTTTTTGCTTTTGATGGTGACTCTACAATCAGTAGTTTCATAATGTTTTACTACATACCATATATAGTATTAGTTTGGCAAATTGTGATATAATTTTTCTATGAATGATGTAAAAAATACAAGAGGAAGATCAACTCTTTTTATAAAGATTTTAGGAACTCTTATGAGTTTGTTTTTTCTAAAGCCTATAATTACTCTCATTATACATAGTATAAAGTATCCACAATATTTTATATATAATCTATTAAATCAAATTAAAGATCCTCTCTTTATACTTTTTATTCTGGCATCACTACTATCTTTAATATTTACAAATCTTATTATTAAGTCAAATAATGAAGTTAGAATTAAGAGAATTATTTATTTAATATTTTTTCTAATATTATTTATTCTCATGTGCGTATCTATATATTTTATATATTTTTACACACCATTAAAATAGTTCAGCTTCTAATTCCTTAGACTCTCCGTATTTCACCGCCGACCTCTTTAATTAATCCTTTTAATTCCATTTGTGACAGTAGTATACTTGCTTTATGGGTCGGAATATTCATTTCTCGTATTAATTCACCGCGTGGTTTTGAGCTCGATAGTAGACTAATCACTGATTCCTCGTCAGGACTGCACTGTGAGAATAAATCAGCAGGGGTTGATTCTGTTATCGTAAATCCAAGTGCTTCCAAAATATCCTGCGCGCAGGTAATCGGCGTCGCACCCAGTTTGATTAGTTCATTTGTTCCTTCAGATTTTGTTGAGAATATATTTCCAGGCACTGCCAGGACATCACGGTTGTATTCTGTTGCCAGTCGTGCGGTGACCCGTGTTCCGGATTTGTTTTCAGCTTCGATCACCAATGTTGCATGAGCGAGCCCTGCCATCAACCTATTGCGTTGTACGAACGACCACAATGTTGCAGAAAAATCTGCATCAAATTCTGAAACTAATGCGCCACCTGATTGTAAAATTTCATGTGCCAGTTGGTATTGTGCTTTTGGATAGAGGACTTTATCATCAAGTCCAGAACCTGGAAATGCGATGGTGAGTAATTTATTTTCCAGTGCAGCCTCGTGTGCTATACGATCAATACCATGAGCGAGACCTGACACAATCACAATAGGATAACCTGCAAGTCCTGCAATCAGTGTTCTGCATGCATCTTCGCCATATGATGTATATTTTCGTGATCCGACAACGCACAGGAATTTATATTTATTAAAATCTGGAAAGGTACCACGGACAGATAATTGTTTTGGCGGTTGAGGGATATGATGAAGCGGTTCAGGGATTGTGAGAGGAACAATAGGAAAGTGCATAATTGAATATTTTATCATAATATGTATACTGGTCAAAAAACATATTATGGAAAAAGATAAGAAAGAAGACATATCTCATTTATTCAAACCCGGATATAAGTTCAAAGTTGAGAAATTTGATTTTGAATCGCCTGAGATTAAAGAAGAGATTGCAAATACGCACAGATTACAACAAGAGTGTATGGATCGAAAAATAATAGATCCTGAATCATTAGAAAGAAGAATGACTATTTAATACGTATAAAGAAGCTGACAAAGCTTCTTTTTTTTGGTATAGTCATGTTTATATGTTGGATATCAAATTTATCCGGGAAAACCCGGAATTAATAAAAGAGGCAATCGAGAAAAAATGCGTTGATTTGAATATTGATGATCTTATTTCCGTGGACCAAAAAAGACTTGAAAAACTGTCTCTTGTGGAGTCATTACGAGCTGAACAAAACTTGGTATCTGATAAAATTCCAAGTGCATCTGTTGAAGATCGTGCAGATTTGATTTCAAAAATGACCCTATTAAAGGAGGATTTAAAGAAACACGAGGATGAACTACGAGAAATCATGGCAGAATGGCAAAAGTTAATGTTATATGTTCCAAACATCCCAGACCCCGCTGCACCTATTGGAAAATCTGATGCTGACAATGTTGTGATTGATACTTGGGGTGAAAAAACGGTATTTGATTTTGAACCAAAGGATCATATTGAAATCATGACAAAACTTGGCATGGTAGATTTTGAGCGAGGGACAAAAGTACATGGTTTCCGTGGGTATTTCCTGACAGGAGATGGTGTACGATTATGTTTTGCGATTTGGAATTATGCAATGGATTTTTGGAACACAAAAGGTTTTAATCCAATTATTCCACCGATTAACACTCGACGTGAAGCACTGCTTGGTTGTGGATTTATTCCCCAGGGTGAAGCTGATATTTATAAAGCACAGGATGACAGTTATTTTGTAGGAACATCAGAGGTCCCTTTAATGGGTATGTATATGAATGAAGTGCTGGATCATTCACAACTACCAATTAAAATGCTTGGATTTTCACCATGTTTTAGATTAGAGGTAGGAAGTCATACAAAAGATGTAAAAGGTTTGATACGTGTTCATGAATTTTATAAATTTGAACAAGTGGTATTATGCGAAGGAACACATGATGAGTCATTAAAATTCCACGCAGAATTACAGGAAAATACAGAGTCATTCATACAATCATTAGGTATTCCATATCACGTGGTTGATGCATGTACTGGTGACATGGGACTAGGAAAAGTTCGCATGTACGATATTGAGTTATGGGTTCCAAAAGAGGAAACCTATCGTGAAATTTCATCAGCATCATATTTTCATGATTTCCAAACTCGACGTTTGAATATTCGATACAAAGATGTCGATGGTAAAATGAGGTTTACTCATTCATTGAATTGTACTGCGATTCCGACACCTCGAATTTTGGTATCGTTGGTTGAAAATTTTCAACAGGCAGATGGAACTATTAAAATTCCAGACGTGTTACAGAAATATATGAACGGACGTGAATATATTGGAAAATAATTTTGAAAAAGTCATGCACTGCGTGGCTTTTTCTGTTATACTGATAACAATATGGAAGGAGAACCAGTAATGATATATGAAGATAAGAAAGAAAAAATACCTCGAAAAGATACGCGAGCATCTTTTTTGGTGCGAGTGTTATTTTCAATATTACTGTTGGCGATAATTATTGCCAGTGTAACTATTGCAATATTACGCAGTGATGCATATCAATTTAAGAATGTTAGGGTTTTTGGGCCAATCACATTTTCATCTGACGATGTCGTGCAGTTTACTCATGAATATTGGGGTGGTCATTATTTTAAATCAATTCCAAAAACCAGTACTATATTTTTTTCAAAAGAAACATTTCAGAAACAACTTTTGGAACGGTTTCCAGTAATTGATATGGCTTATATTTCATTACCTGAACCAGATATACTGGAAATTCATATACAGGAACATGCTCCAAAAATTGTTTGGTGTTTCCAGGATCAAACATGTGGATTTGTTAATGATCAAGGTGTGTTATACGCAAACGCTCCTCATTTTTCTGACGGTGTGTATCCAATCTTTCAATCTCAATCAGCTGATTCTTTTGTTAATCAAATTGGGAAAGAGGTAATTCACCCAGACCTTATGAATAGATATATTAATTTATTTACCCGATTACAGTCAGATGAAATGACTTTGTCTAAAACATTGTTTTACGAAGACGGCGACATTGCGTTTTCAATTGATACACTGTTCGGTTTATATGTAAAGAATGAAGCAAAATTATTAGGAAAAATTGATCAAGATGATGATCTTTTTGTAAAATATTTAGGTATAGGATTATCCAGCGATGCGTTTAAAAAACAATTCATAAGTAACCCAAAAGACTTGGAATATATTGATATGCGTTTTACGGGAAAGATTCTCTATAAATTTTTGAGTAATAAAAAACCAATAGAAAATATAGAAAAAACAGACTAGTTGACACTGGTATTGATTTATAATAGATTGATAAAAAATATCATATGCTTACTAAAAAACAGGAAACATTAGATTTTCTAAAACAACTATCTCCCGTCGATCAATTAAAATGGTTACAGGAACACTTAGAGCCAAGCAAGGCACATATTACCGCAGGGTTGAAAAAAGAAGTACCTAGTCGAGCAGAACTGGAATCGACACTCTCATCAATCTTGATAGGAATTTTTAATTCTGTGCATGATGATGAAATGAATCTAATTACTGATTCCGAACAGCTTTTTGTAAATTTTCAAAAGAATTTCAAATCTGTGGAGATGGTGTAATTTAATTTTTTATAAAGACTTTTATTGTAAAGGTCTTTTTTATTTACAAAAAATATTAATCAGGTAATGTGTGTATATGAATTTTTGGGCATATTTATCAAAACCCTTTTTTGCGCTGGCACCGATGGCAGATGTAACTGACGCGGCTTTTCGTCGTGTTATTGCAAAATATGGAAAACCAGATGTAACCTGGACGGAATTTGTTTCTGCTGACGGTTTATGTCATCCAAAAGGTCGCGAAAAACTATTAAAAGATCTGGAATATTCTGAAGTTGAACGACCCATTGTTGCTCAGCTATTTTCAAGTAATCCGGACAATATGCGTACCGCGTGCAAATTATGTGCAGAACTTGGATTTGATGGAATCGATATCAACATGGGTTGCCCTGATAAAACAATTGAAAAACAAGGTTGTGGTTCTGCGATGATTAAAACACCAGAGATTGCAATTCAAGTTATCAATGCGGCAAAACAGGGGATTAATGATTCGGGAAAAGATATTCCATTATCAGTAAAAACACGCGTAGGTTATTCACGTGATGAAATTGATACTTGGGTAAAATTGTTATTGGAACAAAATCTTGCAGCGTTGACCATTCATGCACGAACACGAAAGGATTTATCACAGGTTCCAGCAAACTGGAATTATGTAAAACGTGTCGTTGAATTAAAAAATAAAATCGCACCAGAAACAGTTATAATTGGAAACGGCGATGTGTCTGATATGAATGATGGGATTGAAAAAGTAAAAGAAACAGGTTGCGATGGAATTATGATTGGACGTGCAGTGTTCGGTAATCCATGGATTTTCAATAAAGATATCTCAATAAAGAAAAAGGGAACATGGAAACAAAATATATTTTTACGAATGCTACCAAATGCATGGTCTAAAAAGATCATGGGTGATTCGCGTTATACTATTTCAGATATTCCACTCGATAAAAAATTAGCAGTTATGGTTGAACACACAGAACTGTTTGATGAATTACTTGGTCGTGACAAAAACTTTGCTGTAATGAAAAAGCATTATAAGGCCTATGCAACAGGTTTTCCAGGAGCAAAGGAGTTGCGAATAAAGTTAATGGAGTCCAAGAATAAAGAAGAGGTAAAGGAAATAGTTGATGCATTTATTTAAAATATATCTAGGTGTTTGACATAAATATTTATATTGTGTATTATCTGTTATAATTAAATATAAATAAAATGGATTTTTATTCATGGCAAACAAACAGAACGCAAAAAATTACCTTAAGCGATAATGCAAGGGTGATTGAAAACTTTAAGCCTGGTGTTGTTTTTACATTAGGTAAAAGTGACCAAAAAAGAAGAATCATAGAAACCCCTGATCATGAAAGAGGATGGTTTAAAATTGAAGTTCAGTGGGGATCTAAATGGGTTGCAGGAACAATCACACACGACATACTCAAGTCTTATTTGGATAGAAATCAAGTTTTCTTTGTTTCGGCCAATGATTAATGAGTAGATGTATAAAACTACTGCCTCCGGGAGTAGTTTTTTTATTGATTAAAATCTGCTATAATCAGCTGATATGTCACATGTTGCACTCTATCGAAAATACAGACCAACAACCTTTACAGATGTACAGGGGCAGGAAGCTGCGGTTGATTATCTGGAATCAATTATTAACAGTCGTCGCATTCCACATGCAATTTTATTGACTGGATCACGTGGAATTGGAAAAACGACGTTGGCACGTATATTTGCAAAATCTTTAGGAATTGATACTCATGATATTTATGAAATTGACGCTGCGTCAAACAACAGTGTCGATGATGTTCGTACATTAATCGAGGAGGTAAACACATTACCACTTTCTTCAGAATATAAAATGTATATTTTGGACGAGGTGCACATGTTTTCAAAGCAAGCTTTTAATGCGTTATTAAAAGTATTAGAAGAACCACCAAAACATGTATTGTTTGTATTTGCTACCACAGAACTGCATAAAGTTATCCCAACCGTTATTTCACGCTGTCAGGTAATTCATTTAAAAAAACCAACCGTAAAAATATTAACAGAGCAAGTTGTTTCTATAGCAAAACAGGAAGGTAAAACTATTTCGTCAGAACATGCGGCAATGATCGCAGAGCGTGCAAATGGATCATTTCGTGATGCGTTGGTGTTGCTGGATCAAGTGATTGAACAATCTACAGGAGATGTAATTACTGAAATAGATATTGAGCGATTGGGACTTCGTGTTGTTGATCATTTAGCATTCGAATTTATGAGTGAACTTGAAAAAGGGAACTCAGGACGATTGATGGAAATTGTACGATCAGTTTCAAATAATGACGAAAAACCAGTACTTGAATTTTTAGAGAAATTATTACGTATTATGCGTTTTACATTATACGTACAACACGCTCCAACTCTTTGGGTGGAGGCACAGTCAGAATTGGCAGATGATCAAATTCAGTTTATAGAAAATTGGGCAGTTACAAAATTCGTTACTACTGATCGGCTAGCACAATTTTTACATGTGTACGACAGTGTGAAAAAATCAACCATTCCTGCAATCCCATTAGAACTTGCAATTATTGAGATTTTAGGTAATAATACCAATCATTAAAGGCCTTTCGGGGCATTTAATATTGCCAGATCGTCTAATGGTAGGACAACGGTTTTTGGTGCCGTTTATCTTGGTTCGAGTCCAAGTCTGGCAGCAGTCTAGATTTAATAATATATAGCAAACAAAAAAGACGACACATATTGTGTCGTCTTTGCGTTATGTAAATCTTAGTACATCATAGAATATAATAAACATATTGTCAATTTATCTGTAATGATTTTAAAATATTCTATAAAATGCTACCATGGATTATGTCACATCAGATTGGTGTACATTGGTTATTATTAATAAAATTATCTTAGTGTATGAATAAAAATATCAAGTATGTAATAGGTATTATTGCTTTTTTGGTTTTGGTAATCGTTTTAATCCTTGTTTCAAGTAAAAAAACTACAACCGAACCAACGGATTCAGTTTTAAATAATACTGATACCCAAGAAACAATAACAAGTGCTCCATCAAAAACCAATAATCAAAAACAAATCTCTGTACCTAAAAATGAAATTGTTAATTCATCAGATGTTACCACGTCTCTTTCCAGTACAGATTGGACATGGCAGTATACATTAATGGCCAATGGCACAAAAAAAGCCGCCCCAAATACTGATAAGTTTGTAATTTCATTTGCAAAAAATAAAACAGTTAGTGGTACAACAGATTGTAATAGTCTAAAAAGTACATTCACTATAAAAGGGGACAGTATCACATTTGAACCATTTGTCTCTACAAAAAAATTCTGTGTAGGTTCTTTTGAAACACAATACATTCAACAATTAGGACAAGTTGTCTCATACAGTATCACTGGTGATGAATTACGTCTTAATCTTGCAAAAGATGCAGGGACTATGTTTTTTGTATTAAAATATAAAGATTTATCAACTACACCAACTAACGCTGTATTAAAAATTGATAATACAGCATATCGATTAGTTTCTTATAATGGTGAATCAATTCCAAATGCTATTGATTACACTCTTTCATTTAAGAACGGTTCAGTGAATGCAAAATTTTGTAATGCTATGAGTGGTCAATATACATTGGACGGTCACACCATTAAAGCAAATATGGTCAGCACATTAATGTATTGCCAATCTCCAGTTAACC
Organism: uncultured bacterium; assembly: GCA_937898165.1. GTDB lineage: Bacteria > Patescibacteriota > Minisyncoccia > Phycocordibacterales > UBA1006 > CALMMZ01. The sequence goes on from CALDKO010000115.1 coordinate 14,808, forward strand.
TTATGGATATTGAAAACTCATTTGCTTCTATTGGCTCTGGAATAAACATTGTTCAGGACGGAATAAAACTTACTCTCACTAATACAGCAGGAGATATATTGATATTTATGTCAGTTGCCCAATAATTTCATTATTAAAAGCCTATTATTGGGCTTTTGATATACCGTCAATTATAGTAATAGATTGTTGTAGACGTTCTGCGGTTGTACCGGTTACCAGCGCATAACGTCTCCCAGTTTCATCTAATCGGTCTATAAACCATTTATGCATTTCATGTCGAACATGTTCACCGTCTCGTGTTCCATCTTGAACAAAAGGGATTTCATCACCAGTGAGGATATAAAAATCATGCGTATTTTGTTCTCCAATGTTATTTACGATATCAGAATAAAATCCCATGTATCTACGGTGCCATACTGTTGTTGCAAATGCATCAGTATCGCATATCAGAACTCCGTGTGCATTTCTAGCTCGTTCATTTTCTTGACGGTTTTGCTCTGATGCAATGTGAATAAATTCTTCTGTTTGCCATTTTGTCCATGATTCTTCTTTTCTACGAACACAATAATCACGACCATATTCAGGGACCCACTCTGTGTGGTAATGATCACGGAGTAATTGTGCAAGGGTAGTAGTACCTGTTGATTCGGCACCCAGAATTACAATACGCTTTGCATAATAGGCTCGTTGTGGTGCAGCTAAATATCCCCAATGCGCCAAAGTATCATTTCTAATTTTTGTTCCTGAAACAGGAACATGCACACGATGTTTGTCGACTAACATATGACGTGAACCCATTAATGTTGCATAGGGTTC
>CALDKO010000116.1 GCA_937898165.1 uncultured bacterium
GAATCAAAGATTTTTTCAGCCGACGCTACTAATTTTGATTCTGCAGATAATAAGAACACATCGCCTGTTTCGGTCGGAATGCCAGGAACTCTTCCTGTTTTAAATAAAAAGGCTGTCGAGTTTGCGATTAAAACTGGTTTAGCTCTAGGATGTAATATCCGCAAAAAATCAGTTTTCTCTCGCAAAAATTATTTCTATCCAGATATTCCAAAAGGTTATCAGATTTCACAGTACAAATACCCAATCGTATCAGGTGGGGAATTAAACGGTGTAAAAATTACTCGTATTCACCTGGAGGAAGACACAGCAAACAGTAAACACGATCGTGGAGATTTCAGCCTGGTTGATTTTAACCGTGCTGGCGTGCCACTGATGGAATTGGTTACAGAACCAGTGATTCATGATGCAGATACTGCTATGAATTTTGGAAAAGAATTGCAGTTGTTACTTCGAACTCTTGGAGTGGCTCATGCAAACATGGAAAAAGGTGAGATGCGCGTGGAATTAAACGTATCTGTTTCTGATAAACCAGATACGTTCGGAACAAAGGTAGAAGTTAAAAACCTCAACAGTTTTTCTGTTGTCGGAAAAGCTGCAGCATATGAAATCGATCGAATGATTTCCATGTATGAGGCAGGACGCGCAGATGAATTGGTTCAGGAAACACGAGGATGGGATGAAAACAAACAATCAACCTTTTCACAGCGAAAAAAAGAAAACAGTAACGATTATCGATATTTCCCAGATCCAGATCTTCCAAAAATGTATTTGCATGACATGTTTGATTTAGAAAAAATGAAATCAGAATTACCTGAATTGCCATGGCAGAAACGGAAACGCTATGCTGATGATTACGGAATCAAAGCTGAAGATATTGAAAGTTATGTAACTGATATAAAACTTGGAACATTCTTTGAAGAGGTTGCAAACATATTAAATAACAAAGATGCAATCAAAACAGCATCAAATTACATTACTTCAGATTTGTTAGGATTACTTGCAAAAGATGATTCACTATCGTTTCCAAGTAAAGATAATTTTACAAAATTAATTCAAATGAATGTTGATAATAAGTTGAATTCACGAGGAACAAAAGATATCCTTGCAATGATTGTAAAATCAGATTCTGACCCAGAAGAAATTGCAAATGAAAAAGGCCTTATACAAAAAAATGATCCAGAAGCATTGAAAGCAATTGCGCAAACTATCATTGATGCAAACCCAAACGTTGTAGCGGAATATAAAGGAGGAAAGGAATCGTCACTCATGTTTTTTGTAGGACAGATTATGAAAGAGACAAAGGGAAGTGGAAATCCTGCAATGATACAAGAAGTTTTGAAAGAATTATTGCAATAAAAGACCTTTGAAAGGTCTTTTATTGTGTATTTACAAAATAGAAATAATAAGGTAAAGTAAAGAAAAACAAAAAATGAAAAAGAAATATATTATTCCAATTATTGTACTAACAGGTGGACCCTGTGGAGGTAAAACTACGGTATTACAACGATTTATTAAACTGTTACGAAAAATGGGTTTTACACCCCTTGTTATCTCTGAAACAGCAACAATTATTATTGCCCGAGAGCAAAAGAAAAATATTGTTCTGACTAATTTAGAGAGACAGAGACAGATTGCGAAATATCAGATAGCTCAAGAGAAAAAATATCTGATGAAGGCAGAGAAACTTGTGGAACAAGGGAAGAAACCTGTAATCATATGTGATAGAGGACTCATTGATAATAAGGCGTATTGCACTGTTGAAGAATGGAAGATCCTTCAAAAAGAATTTCCTGCATTAAAAGATAAACATTTATTTAAGCGTTATCATGGAGGAATTTTCCTTGTTACAGCACCAAAACAATACTATAGAACTGATAATAATACATCTAGAAATGAAAGCACACACAAACATGCAAAGAAAGTAGAGAGTGCAACACTATTGGTATATGAACAAATGTTGAATTTACACAGAATCAGAAACAATGGCGGGCGTGATAAAAAATTCCTTAAAGCTGAAACTGTATTAATTAATCACATTAAAAGACTTGATAATATCAAATAAATCAAAATGCTCTGAATTTTCAGAGCATTTTTTATTTACACCTTTTTGAATTTTTCCCATTTTTCTGCAAACAAATTAATAATATCATTTGTAATGATGTTGTTAACTTTTCCTTCCAGATTTCTTCCAGAGATTAAATCATCTCGGACTTCTGTTGCTGAAACTTTGGGAGTAGTCCCATCAAAACGATTACGGATAACACATTTTCGATCTCGTTCAAGGAAAAAGGAAATATCCTCTTCGCATCCTCCAAAAAATATTTGATCGTCGTATTGGTTATGTTTTCGTAAATGAATAATATCGTCTAGTGCTGCCATCCATTCATCATCATGGCCATAATCAGGTAATCCTACCACAGTAATTTCTGGGTACAATTTTTGAATAAAATCTTTACGTTCATTGTATGAAAAAAAATGACGCAAACTTTGTGCAGTGTTTGAACTTCCGATAATAACTATTATATTTTCAATCCCAAATTGTTCAATCATGGTATTGATAACTGCCTCATGGCCAGCATGTACCGGATTGAATCGTCCACAATATACTGCAAGTGTTTTCATAATACTTATATACTAAATTTAGACAGTATATGTCAAATATTTAAAATAGACACTATTAGTACCTAATTGACTTTTTTATAATTTATTATACTATAATTAAAAACTAAAACCAATGGCAGATATACCTATTGTAAAGAAAAGAAAATTAACCGAGGACGGACGTAGAAAACGTCTGGAACAGTGGCGAGATGCATTTACTGTGCTCAACAAAAACGGAGAACTCCATAAAGATTTTAAAATTATCTTATATTTTGAAAAAGAATTTCCATTACTGTATCACAACTTAATCAGTAGCAAGATAAAACTTTCACCTAAATATAAGGTTAAAATCCTAATAATTAATCTACCGGTAGAGTTAAAAGTTGAATATCTTGCAGGGTGTACATGGGATAGAATGTTTTCAGACAAAGGTGCTGCGGGTGATGTTTTCTACAAAAATAACCCAAATGAATTTTGTCATCCAGATTCACAAAAATGGGAAGGGTTTTACGAGATTCTTTGGAATTATCGTGAAAAGAAAATAAAAGGAATTCCCTATATTCCAAGAGGGGTCCGCCGAAAAACAGAACAACTTAAGAAATAACAAAAGCGAGCTTTGAGCTCGCTTTTTTGTATATATTTGGTACCATCGTCTATATGAATAAAACTGAAGGGAAACTTCACCCTATAACTCAAATTACCAACGACATGGTCCGTATTTTTGCCGATATGGGATTTTCTGTTGCCATGGGGCCAGAAATGGAGACTGAATGGAACAACTTTGACGCACTCAACGTTCCTGGTGACCATCCGGCGCGAGATATGCAGGATACATTCTGGATTAAAACTGATGGTAAGCCTGTAACCGATGAACTTGGACGAAGTTTACGTCCAGTAATGCGAACACATACTTCACCAGTACAAATTCGTTATATGCAAGAATTTATAAATTCAGGAAAATCCCTTGATACTGATACTATTGCAATTATTGCACCAGGGAAAGTATTCCGAAACGAAGCAACTGATGCAACACACGAGGCACAATTTCATCAGATCGAAGGGTTGGTGGTTGGTAAAAATATTACCATGGGCGATCTGAAGGGAACATTGCTTGAATTTTTCAAGAGATTTATCGGGCCAGATGCTGAAATTCGCTTGCGACCAAGTTTCTTTCCGTTCGTAGAACCAGGACTCGAAGTTGATGTTCGTGTAGGTGATAAATTTATTGAAATGTTAGGTGCAGGATTGGTTCATCCAAATGTTCTAGAAAACGCTGGAATTGATTCTAAAAAATATTCCGGATTCGCATTTGGAATGGGAATTGATCGATTGGTAATTTTAAAAACCGGAATTACCGATGTTCGTTATTTATACCAAGGAGATCTCCGAATTAACCAGTTTTAATATATGAAAAGTATTGGAATTGATCACATTGAAATAAATGTTTCAAATCTTCAAAAATCTGAATTATTTTATGATTATATTTTACTTAATTTAGGATATAAAAAACATTTAAATTTAGGGGAAGATATTAGAGGATGGTATAATTCTGAAACTAAACACGGAAGCATTTTTATCGTACAAACAGAACAAAACTTTATAGATAAAGTTTTCCATCGTAAAACCGTAGGTATAAATCACATTGCTATCAGAGTTAGTACTAAAACCGAAGTTGATGAATTTTATAATTTATTCTTAAAAAAATCTGAAATATCAATATTATATGATGGACCGAAGGAATATCCAGAATATCATGATGATTATTATGCGGTTTTCTTTGAAGATCCTGATCGAATAAAAATCGAAGTAATGCATTTAAATCTTAATTAATATGAAAATATCTTATAACTGGCTACAATCATATATCGCCGAAACTCTTCCAGAGCCGGACAAACTTGCCGAGAAAATAATCTTTGGTGCTTTTGAAGTGGAGGAAATAGAACAGATTGGAAATGATACTGTTTTTGAAATAAAAGTGTTACCTGATCGTGCGCACGACTGCCAATCACACTACGGAATGGCACACGAGGTTGCAGGATTGCTTGGATTAACTTTTAAAGACACGAACGAATATTTCAAACCAATTGATGGATCTTCTACTGATTTGAAAATTGATATTCAAACAAACCTATGTCGACGATACATGGGACGCATTATTCGTGGTGTAAAAATCGGATCAAGTCCTGATTGGGTAAAAAATTACCTGGAAGCAATAGGGCAGCGATCAATCAATAATATTGTTGATGCGACAAATCTTGTCATGTTTGATGTTGGACAGCCAACACACGCTTTTGATGCGAAAAAAATATTTGGAAACAAAATAGTAATCGCGGCAGTAGATCAGGAAACAAATGTTCCAATTCTTTCTGGTGAATCAAAACAGCTACAAGCAGGCGAAATGGTCATCATGGATGAAAAAAATATTCTAGCCATTGCAGGAGTAAAAGGCGGAACAAAGGCGGAAGTTGATGAAAATACAACTGATATTTTAATTGAAGTTGCAAACTTTGATCCTGTTTCTGTGCGGAAAACTGCGCGACGATTGAATATTCTAACTGATTCTGCAAAACGTTTTGAAAATGAACTCACGCCTGAACGTGCAGACCTCGCTATGCGTGAATTGTCTGCACTGATCATGGAAATGTGCCCTGATGCAACATTTGAAGAAGTTGTTGATATGTACCCAAATCCGGTTACACAAGGTCACGTACAGTTCAGTATTGATTATATAAACAAAAGACTCGGCACAGAAATGTCATCTCAAATAATTGCAGAGATTCTGACAAGTTACAATTATGAATTTGCAGAAGGTTCAGGTGTTTTTACAGTTGCAATTCCATTTGAACGAATCGATATAACAGGACCACACGATATGATCGAGGAAATTGGTCGTGCGTATGGATATAATAATATTCCTGCAACACTTCCAAAACTAACAACGGCACCAGAAATTAATCCTGAATTTGCCAAAATATGTGCAATCAAATCTGATTTAATCTCAAAAGGATATCACGAGATAATGAATTACACTTTTGTTAAAAAGGGTGATTACGAGGTCGCACGTGGAGCGGTCGGAAAATCTGCGCTTCGAAAGAATCTGACAGAGATCGGAAGAGCGTCGTGT
>CALDKO010000117.1 GCA_937898165.1 uncultured bacterium
AGAATGTCGTACAATATATCTTTTACGACTATATATCTATTAATATAGCTTATTAAACAAATACATACCAATTAGAATGGCTCTGGATTTGTATCACCTGGTACTGTGGTACCTCTTTTGTTTCCGGTATACCCGATCATAATTCCAGTCAAATAAAAAAACCTGTTTCCAGGAATTTTTTATTATTCAGCAACTTCAGCAGCTGATTCTTCTACTACCGGAGCAACTTCAGCTTCTACAGCTTCTGCTACATCAGCAACAGGATGTTCTGCTACTACTGCCTCTCCTTCTACGATTACAGTGTTTTCGTCGTTATTCATATGATTTGGATTGATTAAGGGATTAATAAGATAACGACCCAATAACCGCATTCTAACATATTTTTTTATATTTTGCAAGGGTTTTTGGTTATTTAGCTATTATGAAAGCTTTTTAATGTCATTTAGTAACTCGATTGCATGACCTGCTGGGTCTACGTTTGGATACACCGCTACTACGATACCTGTAGGATCGACAATGTATGTGATTCTCTTGCTGAACAACATACCAGTGGCTCCATACGCCTCTATGGCGAGTTTTTCTGGGTCTGACAGTAATATGAATGGCAGCTCGTATTTCTCTCGGAATTTGGCGTGTGATGCAGGTGAATCCTTTGAAATTCCCAGTACCACAATTCCCGCTTTTTCAAAATCATTATAGACGTCGCGGATCATGCAGGCTTCCTTTGTACATCCTGGCGTATCATCCTTTGGATAAAAATATACCACGACATACGATCCTTTGAATTCTGATAATGTCCGTATGATTCCGGTATGATCTGCCATGGTGAAATCCGGCGCAGCTGTTCCTGTTTGTAGTAATGACATAGTCGTAAAATAATTAGGCTGTTAATACCCTCTTATTATATCACTTTCTTATTTATTTAAACAAAAAACCAACATAGTGTATATGTTGGTTTTCATTTTTAGGCAATCTTTGGTGACGGTTTTTTATGCAGTATAACCATAATCATGGTACATACGAACACTACCGCAGCGACAATCTTTGAGAACAGGATATGCGAATCGACAGAAATCGCTCTATTGATACTCATAAAATTTGCAGTAACTGTCAGTATCGCGTACAGGACAAATCCAATCGTCAGTAGCAGTTTTTCGCGTTCAGTGCGATGCTCCAGACCGCTTTCATGCAGTACGACGAACAATGTAAAGATCGCTCCCTCGATGCATATTGCCGGAACGGAATACACGCTGACTCGCAGCCAGTACCACTGATGCACGTTCACTGCCCAATGGAAATATTCCGGAACCAAATACGGAATGCTGGCTCCCATGATCAGCAGGACTATCCCGCACACGGTCAGTATTCTGTAATTGATCAACTGAAAAGATCTGAAAATCGTCAGGATCATAGTAATGGTCGCAAACCAGTACATTCCATAAATCACCATCGATATCATCGGGATCGTTTCCGGAAAAATTATTACAAAATTAGTCAGCGCCATCCATACCAACAGTACGACAACTGCTCCAATACTTTCAATTCCTAAAAAAATGTATTTGCTTATATTCATAAAGAGATTATTTTGAGTTACAGTATCATACAATCGGACTACTCGCAAACGATGCTATTTTGTATCATCATTCCCCCACTGCCACCGTGGTTTTTCTCCTGTTTTATATGCAACATATATAAATAATACTGTCAATATTATTATCGTTACCAGAAAAACAATCCCCAATTCAGGATGATGGTTTGGATCTACAACGATACCCAGGATGATTAAAATAGCCGCATAGGCAATCGTAATTCCCCATCCCTGCCATGTTGCCGGCGTCCATCCCCATCCGTATGTTTTTCGTTTGAACCAAAGATTTTTCATAACTACATTATAACAAAAATAACCCAAATGGGTTATTTACATTTTTATCACTATAATTCCCACTGCCATTAACAGCATCAGTATCGCAGGAATCGTACGAACGACTTTGTCATGAACCTTTGCATGCATAGAAATAGCACCGATCATTAACACTCCTAATACGCATGCTGCAGGAACAACTACCACTGGCACCCATAACCCAATAATCATCGCGGCTGCAATAACCAATTTTGCCGCACCGATTGCATACATAAACCATACAGGTAATCCGTACGCACGAAATTCCTGTTCCATGTTCCCTGCTCCGGCACCACGATATTTGGTTGGTTTATGAAAACGTACGAGCCACACATTTAATAATCCGATCGCGATAATAATTTGTAACGCACTTACGATATACAGTTCGGTGATAAAGTTCATAAATTTTTTGTTAAGGAGTAATGTTAATAGTATAACACGAGTGAAAATAAAAATAACCCGAAGTGGGTTATTTTTATTATAAACTATAATAATAATCTCTTATTTTTCTAGCCATAAGTTTTCTTCTTTCAATTAAAAATGATTCATAATCATCAATATCCATTCCGAGAAAGTCCCTAGGAATGGCATTTTGTTCTAAGTTTTTAAATAAAATTTCAACATCTGCAATCCCTCCATATTTTAATTTACCTCCAGCACATTGATTCACAACATCTGTCATATAATCTTTTGGAGGCTAGAT
>CALDKO010000118.1 GCA_937898165.1 uncultured bacterium
TGGAGACCGGAAAATTATTCCGTGCATTTACAGAATCTGATACAGGATTCATGGCCAGTCATGTTCGTTCTGTGATTGATGCAGGAAAATTAATGCCAGCATTTTTTCCGGTGTATCTATGGTCACGCGCATTAGTTGAAAATTATACTGGAACAGAGGATATTATTCTGGATGGTGTAGCACGCCGGATAGAGGAAGGTAATATTGTGGATTCAGCATTGGATTTCCTTGAAATTAATAATCGAGTTGTAATACATATTAATGTATCTGATGCATGGGTATTTGATCACATGGGCGCACGCACTCGTGCAGATGATACAGCAGAAGGAATGCAAAAACGACTTTCATGGTTTACAGAAAACGTTATTCCGGTCATTGATTATTTTGCACGCAACGCGAAATATAAATCAATAACTATCAATGGCGAACAAACCATCGAAGAAGTTTCAACTGAGATTACTGCAAAATTATCTAACTAATCTTTCAGTAATACATACAGACTATATGATCATTATTAAAACCGACAAAGAAATACAATCAATGCGTGCAGGTGGGAAAATCCATGCGCGTATTTTACGTATGGTTGCAGAACGGGCAGTAGTCGGTGTATCTACAATGGAGCTGGATTTTTATGCTGAACAATTAGTTCGTGATGCGGGTGCAATTCCAGCATTCAAGGGATATAAACCAGATGGACAGGACGGACCATACCCAGCAACATTGTGTACATCAGTTAATGATGAAATTGTTCACGGGATTCCTACCGTTCATCGAGTTTTAGTAGAAGGTGATATTGTTTCTATTGATCTGGGAATTCAGTATCAGGGAGTATTTTTGGATGGTGCAATTACTATTGCAGTAGGAACGGTTTCAGAAAAAATAAAATCATTTATGAATGATACCCATACAGCATTAATGATTGGTATTGAACAGGCACGGGCCGGGAATACAACTGGTGATATTGGATTTGCAATTCAAAGTTTTGTGAATAAACGATATGGAATTGTAAAAGGGCTAGCAGGTCACGGGGTAGGAC
>CALDKO010000119.1 GCA_937898165.1 uncultured bacterium
GATATATGATTTGTAATATGAAAGAAATAAAAGACGCGAAAATTGGAGATGCATTATTTGATAAAAATTTACATAAATCCCAAATTACCCCTGTAGAAAATTATGTAGAGCCTAAAAGCATGGTTTTTTCTGGAATATATCCTTGTGATCCTTCTGATTACAATGATTTAAAAAAGGGAATTGAAAAGATGAGTCTTACTGATAGTAGTTTAAAAATTGAAAATGAAATCAACGAATCTCAAATAAACCTCGCATCGATTCAAGAGATGGAAGTAGACTTTGATGAACTATTGGACCACGTAGAAAAATACCTAGAAAAACCAAGTAGTATCTGGAAAGATGCAAAATTAGATAAAAAATTAAAACTTCAATGGTTCCAATTCCCACAAGGTATCACCTTCAAAAATAACAATTATGGAACCGCTCAAATAGCTAATGTTTTCAAGACAAAAGAGGCATTTCTGCCCCTTCAGTCTTCTATGGTGGACCCTAGCGGATTCGAACCGCTGACCTCCTCAGTGCAAGTGAGGCGCTCTACCAACTAAGCTAAGGGCCCAAGCGCGAACCTTATCAAACCAGGGCAACCCTGGTGTACAACATGAATAAATTCATGAACATACTTTGGTTCGCTGATATGTCATTTGGTCGAGTAAAACCAGACCAAGTTACGTATCAATATCTAAGAACAGTCCAGATTAATTATAGTCAAAAGACTGTATTTTGCAACCTTTACATTCTAATAAAATAATGAAAAAAGTAAAGAGCTACAAATAAAAACCCTTTACGTAACGTAAAGGGTTTTATATTAACTTGTAATATTAAATTGTATTACCAACTGGCTCCACCTCCGCCTCCACCAGTACTTCCTCCACCGAAACCACCAAAACTTGATGATGACGATGATCTATTATCGTTATTGTAGGAAGATACATAGCTTTCTTTGCGGGCAGCCTCTGCTGCAAGTGCTGCTAATCGGGTATGTTCGCGGGCTGTTTCTGCATCAGAAATATCGCGCTTTGCTTTGGAAATTGCATCTTTTGCTGTGCTAACACATGTTGATAGTGATTTTGTAATATCAATCCAATCAACCAATTGATGTGACGATTCCATAGCGATTTCTTGCAATAATTGGGCAGCTTTTTTAGAAAGAGTTTTTGCAGTAGATTCAACATCTGAATCTCTACAAATATTGATTGCCTCCGCTACTAATTTTTCTGCCGTTGTATAATTCAGCGGGTAGTTTTTCTTGCTGAAATCTTGCTCGGTCTTGGTAGTATCTATGAGTTTACATAAACTCTCGGCTGACTCAACCAGTAGTTGTAGTTCTTGGTATCGAGTATATGCAGTGGCAAAATCTTGTACCTTCATACTGTTTAGGTTTGTAATAGTCTCTACAGCCGTAGTTAAATTTGCAAAACCTAATTTCGATGATTTTTTGGTAAGATCAATTGCGATACTATCCCACACGGATGGGGGGTAGTTTTTTCTATACGCATCCAAAGTTGTAAGATAGGTCAATGCTTTTTTGCCAGCCTCTTTTGCTTTTGCGAATAGTTTTTCTAACTGCGTTTCCACCTCTATTCGCTGACCTACAATACCTTCGAGCGTGCTTAAGGATTTTGCAGATTGTTCCTGTACTACCTTGCTCCCGGTATAAACTTCATGTTGAAATTCTGTATCATTAACATTTGTCTGATACCCTGAAAGAATTTTTGAAAGGTTAGTATGTACGTCAATAAATTGAGATACGTTGTAACCAGTCTTACTAAAATCGTTAATAGTTTTCAGATTATCTGTGACTTGTTGCTGAGCTTCCTGTAGACGTATGCCTGCTTGTTCTGAAACTGTTTGAATTTTTTTGCGCAAATCCGTATTAGCTTTTTGAAAACTTGCATACGATTTTTCGATCAATTCATGAGCTTTCAGTGTCAGTGTCTGAGCCTGTTTTGGATTTTTTTTACAACTATCAGTTGCTTGATTTAAAAATTCAGTTGCCGTGGTTAGGTTTTTGGTAGCTAACTTAATGTGTTCAGCTGCCTCATTTTTTGCCCAGGTAGGATCATTACTAAAAGATTTAGTTGTTTCTTTAATTAACCCTTCAGCTCCGTGGATTTCTGTTTGGGTTGTCGATATTAATCTGGAAACAGATTTCCTTAACTTAATAATCTTGATCCACCGAATGAACAGCCAAACTATAAATCCTAATAATCCAAGGCAAAGCAGAATCACTAACAGTGCTAATGTATTTTGACTTGAAACTTTTGCTTCGCGAGCCTCTTTTTCTTTTTGTGCTTGAATAGCTGCCATGCGTTCTTCCCACCCAATTGTTCCAAGTTTTTCTATAATTTTCTGAAGACCTATTTGGATTGCTCCTGTGTAGTCTCCTTGTTTACAAAAGGGGACCATATCGTTTTTTGCGATATTGGTACATTCATAGTCAGTTAACAGTGATTCTATTCCATATCCGGTAGCAATTTCAATACGATGTTCATCAAGAGCCATAAATATTAAAATACCTCGGTTTGTTTTTATATCACCAATACCCCAACAACGGAACAATGAAAGTGCGTAGTCGCCAGATTCATAACCGTTCATATTTTTAACGGTAATAATAGCAATAGCAATAGACGTAGTGTCCAGATACTTTCGTAGTTTTGTTTCCAAATCAGCCTGGGTATTATCGTCGATAATATTTGCAAAATCGTTAATAGCCATTGCGGGTGTTGTTTTTTGCGGTAATTCCTCACATTTGATAGTGGGGGTGTGTTGGCCGTACATTGGCAACATGAACAGTGATAGTAGTACTATCAAAAAAGTGATTTTCTTTTGCATTTTTTTAGTATGTTTTTGTGAATGAATTTTGCAAATTATATCATGTTATATTAGATAAGTCAATTATCCATAACGTCAGGAAGTATTTTTAGGTTGTTTAGTTGACAAATCTATAATTATAGATTATAATACAGTAAACTATTCTCCACAAAAAATAAAATTACTATGGCAACAGCAAAATTACCTGTATCCCAAATGATTGAATTACAAGCGAATGAAGACCAATGGAGTATCCTCATGAGAGGATTAATAAACGATTTTAAATGTACGGCAATAATTCAAAGAGAAAATGAATTAAGAGCAAAGGTGAACTTGGTCATTCAGAAAATTATTTCACCTGATATGCTCAGGTCAAAAACAAAATGCACTACAACAACCAATATGGGTGAAGATGTAGGTAAAGGAACCAGTAGAATTACTGAATTCTTCCATGACTTTTTAGATAAAGATCGTTGGATGTTGTTTGGGTATATTGATGGTCAAAACCAAATTCCTATTTTAATTATTTACTTTAAATCAATTAATGTAGCGATATATACCCAAAAATTAATATCAGAGGAATTAAAAGGATTTTTACCAAGTCATTTAATTCCGCGAGACTCATCGATGAATTAATTCATTTTTATAAATACCTCCGACAACAGGAGGTATTTTTGTATATACGGAATATTGACAATATACAAAATTATGTTAATATAAAGAAAAAATAAAAATGAAAAAAAGTACCACAACAGCACTATTTCCTATATTAGTAGCTCTCAGCGAGTTGCGAACTAATTGGCAGGTAGATGAATTCCTTGGGTTTACCGAGGACCAAAAATTTTTATTAAGTTTAATGAAAATTGCACACGGTGTTGAATTTGATCAAGATCAAATTAAAACCCTGGTGTCAAAAGATATTAATGCAATTAATCGTTTCTTAAAAGAGAATGGTTTCGATATCGCACTTAATGGACCTATTGATCTGGGGGTTGCAACTATTATGGATCTGGTTGGGCAGTGGCTTGAAAAAGCCAACGAAGCATCTGTTAATAATAATGGAATTTCCTATCCGGCAGCATTGGTGAAAAGTGGTATTGCAACGTCGATTGTTTCATTAGAAGGTAACATGGTTATTAAAATTAACACAACCGGCAACCTTACGGTTTTCATTGAACCAAATGCAACAGAGCGTTCCGGTTTAGATTTATTTAAACATATTTTAGCTCAGAGCAATACTTGTTCTTTTAAAAGCAGTTCTTCAGAAGTTATAATTCCTATGGTTTCTATGAACGAAACACCAGATATCAACTGGATGGTTGGTATTAAAACAGTTGGGAATATTGACTTTACTATTTCCGAAGCTGTTCAACAGAACAAATTTAAACTGAATTGCGACGGCGTACATGCAGAAAGTGCAGTAGCGTTGGGTTTACGAAAATGTGTAAGTGTCTGCAAAGATGAAATTGTTATAGATGAACCGTTTAATCTGTGGATTTCAGGTACGGATGCAAATGGGGAATATTTTCCACTGTTTGGTGCATATCTTGCTACAGATTCCTGGGAAAAATAGAACACAATTTAATAAGACAAAACCACCTTCGATTGAAGGTGGTTTTTTTAGTGTACGTGTTTTCTACCAGGGAATTCATCATAGAGGTGGTGAATAATATCACCAATGAAAATGAATATTGATAGTTCAAAGAATATTCCATTAATGTGTAGTCCTGTAAGTGAATTTCCCAGTATTGTTCCGGTATACATACCAATTACCCAAACTCCGGTAATTGAAAGAAGTGCGACTAGTGTCTTCGTTGTAGTATTTTTAGTAAAGGGTTGGAGCATTGACCAGAAAATAATATACAGAGCCGGCTGTCGCAATAATTCATGAGAATAAATTGCTATATTTTTATATACAACAGACAAATTGGTCAATGTAACTCCATCAATAAGGGAATGGAAAAAATTCAGAAATATAAAGAGGGAAGAGGTAATCCAAAAACCTTTATTTTTTGAATGTATACTACAGGTAATTTTACCAAACCAAAACCCAAGAATTAAATATATTAAAATAATAGGAACTATTACTAATGATAATGTATCTTGAATATGGAATAATAAAATTCCAATAGCCACCAATACTAATATAAATTTTATAAAGTAAGTAATATTATTTTTCATAAGTAATATATTATCGTAACAACATTTTATCCATCATACCTCCTTTTTCTTTTAAGAATTTACGAATATGAGTTTTAGCAAAAGTGGTTTTACACATATCTAACCATTTACGGTTTGGTTTCTGTCGTTCGTTATGCATTATTTCAACCACATCACCACGCTGTAACTGTGTATCAATTGAAACCATTTTTCCATTAATTTTTGCCCCAGAAATATGATTACCAATATCCGAGTGGATTGCGTAAGCAAAATCAATAGTACTGGATCCTTCGGGTAACTCGATCACATCACCTTTTGGTGTGTAGACAAACACTCTTTTTTCAAAGAAATCTAAATGTAAATGTTTTAGGAAATCCTCTGGGTTTTCTATATTTTGTTGAGCTTCGAGTAATTCTTTTGTCCAGTTTGATTTCTTAATATTCTTCAGGGTAGTTTTTTCGTCCTTATTTTTTCCAATTTCCTTATAGTATAAGTGAGATGAAATTCCATATTCTGCCTCGTGGTGCATTCCTTCAGTTCTAATTTGAATTTCGACTATTTCACCAGTCCCATCAAAAACAGTGGTGTGCAGAGATCGATATCCATTTGGTTTAGGTAGGGCAATATAATCCTTGAAACGCCCAGGGAGGGGTTTATAGAGGCCATGGATAATACCTAATGCATGATAACAGTCGCTAACAGTCGGAACTAATATACGAAGGGCTAATATGTCGTAAATTTTAGTGATGTCATACTCATTCTCTTTTAATTTTTGCCATAAACTATATAAATGTTTTACTCGATAGTCGAGCCTAGTTACATCTGCTTCCAGAATGGTTAATTCTTCTTTTAGAGTTGCTGCAACTTGCGCAAGGTGTGGTTCCGTAAATGATGTGTAATCTTTTAACAAAGTTGTTACTTTTTCAAATTCTTCTGGGTATGCATAAGGAAATGCCATATCTTCTAGTTGTGATTTAATATTTCCCATTCCTAATCTGTCTGCAAGTCGAGCATAGATTTCGAGTGTTTCAATTGCAATACGCTGTTGTTTATCTTTTGGTATATGTTCCAATGTTGAAATATTATGGAGTCGATCTGCAAGTTTGATAATTACTACGCGGATATCATGAGCACTTGCAATAAAAAATTTGCGCAACGATTCAGCATGTCGGATAACTCCTTTGTATTTTAAATGTCCAAGCTTAGTAACACCCTGTACCAGAAAAACAATTTCAGCAGATCGGA
>CALDKO010000120.1 GCA_937898165.1 uncultured bacterium
CATTATAGTTGGAAACATCAGCAATTCCAGCTGTTGGGAAATCTGGAAATAAAGTGAATGGTTTTCCTTTCAAAATTTTAATTGAAGCATCAATCAACTCATTGAAATTGTGCGGTAAAACCTTAGTCGATAAACCTACGGCAATTCCCTCTCCACCTTGTGCTAAAAGCAATGGGAATTTTACAGGCAAATGAATCGGTTCGTTTTTACGACCATCGTAGCTCAATTGCCATTGGGTAACTTTTGGAGAAAACAACACATCGTGACCAAATTTTGAAATTCGAGCTTCGATGTAACGTGGTGCTGCGGCTCCGTCACCGGTTAGAATATTTCCCCAGTTTCCTTGGCAATCAATCAACAAATCTTTTTGTCCGATGTTCACCATAGCGTCACCAATACTCGCATCTCCGTGAGGATGATACTGCATGGTGTGCCCAATGATATTCGCCACTTTGTTGTAACGACCGTCATCCAACTCTTTCATGGAATGCATAATACGACGTTGTACGGGTTTGAAACCGTCTTCAATCGCAGGAACGGCACGCTCTAAAATTACATAGGAAGCGTAATCCAAGAACCAATCCTTGTACATTCCTGTGACTTTGGTAATGGTATCTTCTGGATTTTCGTTGTTTTCGTAAAAATGATGTCCCGTTGACACATGAATATCCTCAAAACCTCCCTCTTTTTGAGGCTGATCCTGGTTCTCTAAATTGTCGTCTTCTGGGATGATGTTATCTTCTTCGTCTTTCATTTTATGCTGAATTATTTTCAGTATATTATTTATTTTCCGAGTAATTGTTTGCCTAATTCTTTTTCAATCTCTTTTATTCCAGGTGATTTGTCACTTGTAATTTTTAAACCAAAACTTTTTAATAATTGCTCCATTTCAGTTCCCTTTTCTACACAAAAAGCAGGAATATTTTTTAGTCTTTCTGATTCAACACTTCCACCACATTCAATACAGAATTCATAAAACCCAATTAATTTCTCATTTTTATCGTAAAAAAGAATTAAATGTCTTGGAATATAACATGCTGCATGAGTTCCTGAATTACCACAAATATCATTTTTCAAAAGTGCAAAAAGTTCCTTCTTTTGATTTCCATTCAATTCAACGTTGTCTATTATTTTTGTCGTATCTAATTCGACTTTATTGTTTAGAATCTTTATTCCTTGTCCTTCTTTACCATCTTCAACGTCCCATAAACCCCTTGCAGGATATGACCAAATTTTCACTTTCGTAACCTCCTTTGCAAAAAGCTCAATTGCTTCTTCTTTTTCGCTTTTACACGAAAAAAAGAAAATGGGTATAAATAACAAAACTAAATATCTCATAATCTACTTCTCAACAACATCCAATTCCACTTTCAAATTGTTAATAATGAACTCTTGTCGGTCTGGGGTGTTTTTACCCATGTAGAATTCTAACAAAGTTTCAATCGTTGTGGCTTTATCTAACATGACTGGATCTAAACGAATATCTTGCCCTATGAAATGCTTAAACTCATCTGGCGAAATCTCTCCTAATCCTTTGAATCGGGTGATTTCTGGTTTTGGTTTTAGTTTTTCGATAGCGTTAACGCGTTCTTCTTCACTGTAACAATAAATTGTTTCTTTTTTGTTTCGCACTCGGAATAATGGTGTTTGTAAAATATACAAGTGTCCGTCTTTGATTAACTCAGGGAAAAACTGCAAGAAAAATGTAATCAACAACAAGC
>CALDKO010000121.1 GCA_937898165.1 uncultured bacterium
CGGGTACGGTGCAACAGCTGCGTATCTTTCCAACTTCCTTGGAAGGTTTGCCGGACAAGGCGCAACAGCTGCTCGCGTATCTAACTTTATAGGTTATGGATCCGGATATCTTTCTACTAATGCTCAGCAGGCAAACTTTTTAGGTTGGTCAGCAGGAGGTGAAGCACCAAATGCAAGTTTCTCAAACTTTATGGGTCGTGAATCTGGATTTTCTGCAGACAATGCTAATGGTTCTAACTTCTTTGGTCCGTATTCTGGGCGATATGCTGATAATGCATCTAATGCAAACTTTATGGGTGATCATGCAGGCCATGCTGCTGTCAATGCAGCATTGTCGAACTTTATGGGATACCAGGCGGGGTATGGTGCAACCAATGCAGCTAACAGTATTTTCATTGGTAAAAATGCAGGTAATACTGATACAGTTGATAACACCGTTTCTGGTTCATCAATTGCAATTGGTGATAGTGCTGGAACTGGTGGATTTTCAAACTCAATTGCTCTTGGGGCCAGTGCTATCAACACATTACCAAACCAATTTTTAATTGGATCAAGTTATACTAATTTCAATGTTCGTGGAATCAATTATGTGTGGCCTGCTACACAGGCTGCTGGATCTGGTTACACATTAACTAATGATGGATCAGGTAATTTATCATGGACTACAGGATTATCG
Source organism: uncultured bacterium (assembly GCA_937898165.1). Classification (GTDB taxonomy): domain Bacteria; phylum Patescibacteriota; class Minisyncoccia; order Phycocordibacterales; family UBA1006; genus CALMMZ01. The sequence goes on from CALDKO010000121.1 coordinate 677, forward strand.
ATTGGTGGCACCAGTGGGCAATTACAATACAATAACGCAGGAGCACTTGGTGGGGTAAGTGGTATTACATTTGATGGTACAAATTTTGATGCAAAAGATTCAGTATTCCGTATTGTGGACAATAGCGATACAACCAAACGCGCAATATTTGAAGTATCAGGAATTGATACAGGAACGACACGAACATACACTCTTCCAAACACAGCTGGAACGATTGCATTAACATCGGATTTATCAGGATATTTGAAAAATAGTATTGGTATTTCCGGGGGTACAACCTTAGTCGGCGGTACGGCATCAGGTGAAAGTCTTACGCTTTCATCAACATCAAACGCAACAAAGGGAAAAATTATATTTGGTACTTCGGCATATGATGAGGTAAATAACAGATTGGGTATTGGAACAACGACACCTGGGAATTTACTTAGTATTGTTGGTAATAGTAGCACTTTTGGAGGGGTCGCATTTAATGTTAAAAACTCCAATGTATCTGGAGATACAAGATTTTCTTTATCAAGTTCCAACAATAGAACTCTCAATGTTCAGGTAACAGGTGATAGTTATGCTGGCAATCAAAAAGGAGCATATTTATTTACCGATGGCGGACTGTCTAATATGACATTTATGACTGATGGTGATGTTGGTAGTGGAGGTAGTGGATATATTTCATTTGCAACTGGTGGTTATACATTAACAACACAAGAAAGAATGAGAATCACAAGTACGGGTAATATCGGAATCGGAACAACAACCCCAAGTACAGCTCTTGAAATTGCAAATGGTGGAACATTGAAATTAGGTGGTGGTACGGCAAGTGGTCAAGGAAATATATTGATGAATAGCAATGCAACCGCTTCATATGACACAAACGTAACTTATCTTGGTAATAACTCACAAACAATGGGAATGATTGCAAGTTCCACTCCAGCATTCAATTCTACACACGGTCCCTCAATCTTTTTGAGAGGAAATTCGTATGGGGCAATTAGTGGGCAACGAGGTATTGCGGGATTGATTGCTGGGAATCCTTCATCACCAACTGCAGGAGAAGGTGAGTTGAGATTTTTTACAGGGTCAAATGCACTTAGAATGGTTATTGGTTATAATGGAAATGTAGGTATTGGGACAGCCACTCCATTAAATAAATTGGATGTATATGGAGACTTAACTATTGGAAATGGTGCAGGTGCAGATCGGAAGAGCGTCGTGTAGGGAAAGAGTGTCTTCGCCTGTGTAGATCT
>CALDKO010000122.1 GCA_937898165.1 uncultured bacterium
GGGTTTGGACCATGTTGATTATTGTATCTGTATTAACGACAAAACAACATTATCTCATTGATATTTTTGGAGGAATTATTTTAGTAATTCCTTTCCTATTTATCATTAAAAAAGATCTATCTGATTAAAAAATCTTGAACTAGTTTCGGGATTTTTTGCTGATCACTGATTGGATCAAACCATTTTATTTCAATGTTTCTCTTGAACCACGTCATCTGGCGTTTTGCAAATTGCCAGGTTTTTGTAGAAAGGAGTTCGCTAAATTCATTAAGAGTAATTTTATCCTGAATATATTGTGATCCATATCGATACTCTAAACCAAACGAATATAGTCGTTCATATGAAATTCCAGAATTATTAAGTTTTTTAATTTCATCGAATAATGCAGGGATACGATTTTTGATTCGTGCAATAATTCGTTCCTGCAATGTTTCCTTTGGAAGTTCGAGTCCAATGAACAATGTTTCATATAGCGAATCCATTTGTTTCATCTTTGGAACACTACCAAGTGCTGTTGCAATTTCAATCGCACGAATTAAACGTACAGGATTATGCGAATCGATTTCAGCTGCTCGATCTGGATCAAGGTTTTGCAATTGTTCAAACAGTTCTTCTGCAGAATGTTTTTCCAATTCCTTTCGCAATTTCGGATTTGCGGTAACTTCCGGGAATGTTGTGTTATAAATAACCGCATCAATGTACATTCCTGTTCCACCACACAGGATTGGTATTTTCCCGCGTGTGTGAATATCTGCAATTTTTTCTTGTGTAAGTTTTTGAAAATCTGCCACTGTAAATACTGTATTTGGGTCTGTAACATCGATTAAGTGATGTGGAATACCTTCCATTTCGGCCTGTGTAATTTTTGCACTTCCAATATCTAATCCTTTGTAGACCTGTCTGGAGTCAGCAGAAATAATCTCGCCATGTACGAGTTTTGCAATTTCAACAGCCAGAGCGGATTTTCCTGTGGCTGTTGGACCACAGATAATAATGACTGGTTTCATTGACGTCATATTGACATAAAAATCAAAAAGAGTATAGATAGTAAAAACAAAAGAATATGGCGACCCCAATAAAACTGTATAGAGAAAAAATTGTTACCAGAACAATGTATTGTGAAAAATGCGCACAAAATCAAATGCCTGGGCTGTATAATATTGCACTAGTATATGGCGATACCAATAGTAAGTATTACCCATTTACTATAAAAAGAGATGCACCGGTCCGTGAATATGGATTTACTCCTCACATCATCAGTTCACCTAAAATGGACTGGATAGATGATCGTGAATGTGTAACGTTTGATAAATGCTGTGCAATGAATGGTTGTGGTATTGAAATTGTATTTCATACACAGTTTCAACAATATGATTATTATTTTTTAGAAACTAATTTTGATTGGTTACCAATGAATGATTATCTTGCAATGTTGAATTATAAAGACCACGATTATTATGTTCATCCAAAATAACTACCAACAGGTAGTTATTTTTTTATAATACATATGTATACAAAGTGTATTTCTTTACTAAGTTCAGTTCTGTAACTTCTCGAATTTTTAATGGTTTTATGTTGCTGAATTGATAGTTTGGTGAAACAATAATAGTTCCAGGTTTACATTCAGATTGAAGTTTCGGTAATAATGTATCCAGTATTGGTGGTAATAAATATACAAATACATGGGTTGCATTATCAATTTTTATCGTAAAAAAATCTTTTCGTAGTAGTACCAGATTTTTTAATGGAAAAATTGTATTCCAAACTTTGGCAATGATAAAAGGGAGTAATGCCCATTCAATACCAGTTGCAACAATACTTGGTTTTTGCTGCAAACAATATCGTAATACTTTTCCATCACCACAACCAAAATCATACAGAACTGAATCAGATTCTAGATGAAGTTCTTCATAAATCATTGGTAATAATTCATTATGTACTGGCAAATACGGAACTTTTGTTTTTCTCTTGCCAAGGTACACCAATACAATGCAGGTAAATTGAATAACAATTGCAATGAGCAACAAAATAATTATGAAATGATACAAGATCATGATGTGCCCGGAAGAGGAATTGAACCTCCACCCCTTACGAGATTCGATTTTGAGTCGAACGCGGCTACCAATTACGCCATCCGGGCAAAAGTACTCCATATTATTGGATGTATCCAAAATATGGAGGCATCAGATAAATTGTTAGGAATGACCTTGCAAACGCAAGATCACCCTAACCTGATGCACAAACAGTGTAGCATATTCGGCGGAATTTTCAACTCATATTTTGTAGAAATGATAAGCAGTGATATACTCGTTTGTATATGATGAACAATTACAATAATTCAATTTTCTGGGTAGAAACCAGTAAAATAAAACCAAACCCATATCAACCACGAAAAGAATTCGACCAGCGCTCACTTCAGGATCTTGCAGATTCAATTCGTCAGTACGGAGTTCTCCAACCATTGGTGGTAACACGAACAGAAATCGAAACAGAATCAGGGTTGACTGTAGAATATGAATTGATTGCAGGTGAGCGACGTTTGCGTGCATCAAAAATTGCAGCATTACCACAAGTTCCGGTGATCATCCGATCAAATTCTGAAGATGCAAAAGTAAAACTCGAAATTGCAATTATTGAAAACCTGCAACGTGAAGATTTAAACCCAATCGACCGAGCACGCGCATTCATGCGTCTGCATACGGAATTCGGATTCACTCATGCAGAAATTGGAAAGAAGATGGGGAAATCACGAGAATATGTTTCTAACAGTTTGCGACTACTCGCACTTCCGCAGGATATTATGATGGCATTACAAGAGCGAAAGATTTCAGAAGGTCATACACGACCGCTGATGATGTTATCAGATCGTCCAGATGAACAGACGACATTGTTCAAGGAAATCGTTATTAAAAAATTATCCGTACGCGAATCTGAACAATTAGCACGCAGTGTTGCAAAAGAAAAAGTTCGCAAAAAAGATTTTGACCATGATCCTCAGATCGCAAATTATGAAGAAAAACTGGCAGAATCACTGGGAACTCGTGTACACATTGAACGCCGTGATGTCGGAGGGAAAATTGTTATCGATTATTTCTCGCCGGATGATTTGGATACCATTTTGAGTTTACTTAAAAACAACGAAGGTCATAACAAAAATGCGATGCTTGAAAAGTTTATTGCATCACAACCTGTACCAGCTCCAGTGGAAGTTGAAGAATCTATTTCTGTAGAACCTACAGTTTCAACTATTCCAGAAATTTATCATCAGGAATTACCACCACATATTCCACAGGGAACAGAGGCTGTGGTTGTTTCAAATCCTGAACTAGAATCACCAGCAGTAGAACCTTCAT
>CALDKO010000123.1 GCA_937898165.1 uncultured bacterium
CTCGGAAAACTTCATCTGCCGCCTCTGCATCATCGATAGTCACAAGTGCCATGACGCGACGAGATGGATCCATGGTTGTTTCCCATAATTCCTCTGCGTTCATTTCTCCGAGACCTTTGTATCGTTGGATAGAAATTTTTGATACACGCTCCTTTTTCTTTGCGGTATTTTCTTCACTTTCTGCTGCGTCATTTTCCTCGTTTTCTGCAGAATATTCTTCTGCTGTTGCCAGTTCTCCACCCATGGTTGCAATTACCGCATTTCGTTCTTCATCTGAAAAGGCATAGGCAATTTCTTTTCCTTTTTTAATTTTATACAACGGCGGTTGTGCAATATATAAATATCCAGATTCAACAATTGGTTTCAAGTATCGATAGAATAATGTCAGGAGTAATGTCGTGATATGTGAACCATCGACGTCGGCATCTGTCGCGATGATGATTTTATGATAACGAGCTTTCCCAATATCAAATGTTTCACCAATAGAAGTCCCCAGAGCAATCACAATGTTTTTAATTTCTTCTGATCCTACAATTCGATCTAAGCGTGCACGCTCTACGTTCAACGGCTTTCCTTTCAATGGTAGGATTGCCTGCGTTTTTCGATCACGCCCCTGTTTTGCAGTTCCACCCGCAGAGTCTCCCTCTACGATGAATACCTCTGATTCTGATGCGTCTTTTGATTGGCAGTCAGATAATTTTCCAGGAAGTGTGAACCCTTCCAACATTCCTTTTCGAAGTATTGAATCCTTTGCAGCTTTTGCAGCTTTTCGTGCACGTAGAGCCAGTACCGCTTTTTGCAGAATTGCTTTTGCATCATCTGGATGCTCTTCCAAAAACATTGAGAGAGCTTCACCGAATACTGTTTCTACTGCTCCACGAGCTTCAGGACTACCTAATTTTGCCTTTGTCTGTCCCTCGAACTGAATCTCAGGCATTTTAACTGAAATAACAGCAGTTAGACCTTCCAGTACATCACCACCATCAAATGTTTCTCCATCTTTCAATACTTTCTTTTCCTTGTTGTAATTGTTCAATGTTCGCGTCAATGCAGTTTTAAATCCAGTCACATGCATTCCACCTTCCATTGTGTAAATATGGTTTGCAAACGGAACAACCTTGCTATCAATATCGTCTACGTATTGCAGAGCAATTTCAACATTGATATCATCAACCATTTTTTCAACATAGAAAAGATTTTCATGAATTGCTTTTTTCCCAAGATTAATTGATCGCACCATGGAAACCAATCCACCTTCGAAATAGAAACTCATTGATGGAACCTCAACATCCATATTGATCAAGTATGTTTCATTATCAAGTTTTGGAACATCTGTCGATTCACGTGCATCAATTACGCTGATGCGTAATTTTTTCGCAAGGTATGCCTGTTCACGCAATCGTCCAACGATTCGGTTCCAGTTAAATTTAATTTCCTTGAAAATTTCAATATCAGGTTCGAATGTGATTACAGTTCCAGTGAATTTTGTTTTTCCAACCACTTTTACTTTTGCTTTGGGCTTACCGATTGAATATTCCTGCATGTGAATTTCACCATTGATGTGAACTTCTGCTTTCATGAAAATTGAAAGTGCGTTTACTACAGACGAACCCACACCATGAAGTCCTCCGGAAACTTTATATCCACCATCTCCGAATTTTCCTCCGGCATGAAGTACGGTTAAAATAGTTTCAAGAGCTGAAACTTTTGTTTTTGAGTGGATTCCAACAGGAATTCCACGACCATTATCGACAACACGCACGCGGTTACCAGGAAGAAGCGAAACCTCAATATGGTTCGCATGGCCCGCCATTGCCTCGTCGCGACTGTTATCAAAAATTTCCCAAATCAAGTGATGTAATCCATCAGTTCCTGTCGAACCAATGTACATTCCAGGACGTTTACGCACTGGGTCCAACCCTTCCAGGACGGTAATGGAATCAGCGTCATAAGACCCTTCTTTTTTAACTTTTTTTACTTCGTCTTTTGCCATAATACTGTGAGAAATTAATGATAATAATCGATTTAATACACACAAGTATAGCATACTTTCTCAATTTTTTGAATCAAAAAACCCCTTATTTTCATAAGGGGCTCGAGAAGGAATTCTTCTCTGTTTCGTCTGTGTTAGCTATTGTGCGTAATGGTTGTTACACCACCTGCTACGTTAATTTTTGCGTTGGCACCGTTACCAACAGTAATCACTGCAGCCTGGCCGTTACTTGTACCTGTACCAGAAGGGTTATTAACTGGTGGATTTTGGTTTCTGTCTTTTAACTTAAGAATCATTAATATGATACCTAAAATAAGTGCAATAATACCTAACCAGTAAAGTAGTGGTAGTCCGAATAGATAACTATCCAAACCACCTCCTATTCCTGCCTGTGTAACAGTTTGTTTCACCTTCGCAGGATCCACATTGGATGATGCTTCAGGTGTTACGGTACCATCAGAACCAATGGTAACTGTTGCTGTGTTTTTTAGTGTAGCTTTATCAACCACCACACCGTTTTTCCCTACATGAGCATAATCTCCGCTTGCGGTTACAAGCGAACCATCAATATGTCTCGCAGGAACTGGCACCCATTGACCTTTCGTTGTCCATCCCATAAGTTTTCTTAAACCTTGGTTTTTCAAACTACAATCAAGCCATTTACCCAAGATTGGGTATTGATACTTGAAATAAACTGAGTCATTTGGTATATCAATACCAGGGCCATCAGTAGCAGCCATTACGGTTGGTGCAGATACTGTAGTTTCATTTGAATTTGAGCATGCTGTGAATGCTACTGTCGCGATTATAATCACGAATAATGCTTTGATTTTCTTCATTTTTATGACTTTTTATTTGTTTTTTAAAAGAATATATTTACTATAATAGTATAGCATACTCAATATAAAATGTCAATAGATACGAAAAAACCCCAGAATACTGGGGTTCCGGCAATGTATGCCTGTTTTTAGCGCTGGATCAGTCCATCCTTTTCGGCTTGTGCTTCATATTTAAAGGAAAAAACCATGGAAATGATACCTGCAGCTGTGAAGCTTAATACTACTATTGATGTGAATACTGTCATGTTATTTTTTTAAAAGAAGTTATGAATAGTACTATATTAACATAATATATATAATATGTCAAGTACTCCCTTTTAAAACAAAAAACCCCGACGGGGTTCATTGTTATGCTTCGATGTATGGAAGTAGTCCCATGAATCGAGCTCGTTTCACTGCAAGAGCAAGAGCTCGTTGATTTTTCAGTGATGTTCCTGTTCGTTTTCGAGGAAGAATTTTTCCTGTTGAAGAAAGGAATTTTTTCAAAATTTCAATATCTTTGTAATCGATATACTTAATATTGTTTGATTTAAAATAACATTGTTGTGACATAAAATATATGAAACGACTTTGTAGAATTAGAATGGAATATCATCAGGGTTGATATCTAATGCATCTGCATCTGGATACTCGATTGGAGATTCAGATGATGCACCAGCAGCAGGTGCTGACGATGATGGAGAATATGAGGAAGATCCATTAGTTTGAGGTCGTGCACCGAATTGTACATTTTCTGCAATGATTTCAGTTCGGTATTTTTTCTGACCATCCTGTTCCCAAGATCGGGTTTGGATACGTCCCTCTAAACAAACTTGGCTTCCTTTTTTAACATACTGTGCGCAGTTTTCAGCCTGACGACCGAACACTACGATATTATGATATTCTGCCATTTCTTTTCGTTCTCCTGTAGTTGCATCTTTCCAAAAACGGTTAGTTGCAACTGAGAAACTTGCGATTTTAATTCCTGATGGTAGTGACCGTAATTCCGGATCACGTGTTACATTTCCTGCAATGATTGCTTTGTTGATATACATAGTATTTCTTGATTAATTATTATTAACAATAACACCAGTATATCGCAAAGAATTTTTCATGACAAGTTCCGTCTAATTCAACAAAATAATTATTCAGTTTCGGTTTCGATTAATGGTTCGACCGCAACATCTTCTGCGTCTTCGTTGATAGGAGTTTGCAGTTCAATAGCTGCAATTCCTGGGTCAACTTCTTCTGCATCAACATCTGCAAGTAATTCTTCTTCTACAGATTCTTCACGTGCTGATGATTTCAAGATTTTTGAAAGAGGTTTTTTACTAATAATCGTATTTTCTGCAACAGTTGCAGTCATAAGACTACGAATAATTAATATGTTTTTTTCAAGAACTGCGTTGATCGCCTTGATTTGATCAGGAGTGATTGAAAATTTAATCCAACCAAAGTATCCCTGATTAAAGCGAACTCGTTTGTTATTGATGATTCGTGACATTTCGTATGCCAAGTCGATGAATTCAGGTCGTGCATCAGTCATGATGGTTCCTGAAAGATCGGTAATAATTGATTTGATTTGGTCTACATTTCCGTCCAAATCTTCCTCGCGAACCGCTGGTGACAATAGGAAGCCGAGTTCGTAAACTCGAGGCTCCAGCGCTTCAGTCGAGGCTTGAGTAACTGCCTTTTTTCGTGCCATAATTTATATATATTTACTTAATAATAAAAGCACCTTGAATAATTCAAAGTGCGATTACATTAGCAGAAATAAGGTGTTTTGTAAAGGGTTGTTTTAATAAATAATTCCAAAGAATTTCTTCGCATTTTCGAGCAATTGCACGCGTACTGTTTCCAGATCTAACCCTTTCAATTCTGCAATTTTCTTTGCAATCTCTACCACCATCCAGGGTTCGCATGGTTTTCCACGATATGGTACTGGCGCAGCAAATGGTGCATCGGTTTCAACCATAATGCTTTCGACCGGGCACGCAATAATCATTTCATCATATTCATTTACAAATGTAATCGGACCATCTACAGAAACAGTACATCCTGCTGCAACAATATCCAACATGCATTGTTTTGATCCAGAAAAGAAATGAAAATTTGCACGTCCTGCATATTGTTCAGATTTCAAAATTTCCAAAGCATCGTAATAGGCATCATCGGTTCCTTTTGATGCACGAACATGGAGCATTAATGGTTTGTTTACTTTTACCGCAAGTGTAATATGTTTTTTAAAAATTTCTACCTGTTTTGTTTTTGTTTCACTTGATTGATCACGAAAATAATCTAACCCCGTTTCACCGATGGCAACTACCTTTTCATGTTTCGCCAATTGTTCCATTTCATCCCAATCTGATTCACGATCCGGAACATGTCCATCACATGGATGAAATCCAATTGTTGCCCAGCATAGGCCAGAGTTTTTTTCTGCAATTTCTATCGCCATTTTTGATGTTTCCATTCCCGTCCCCACGGTGATCGTCCCAATTCCACCATCTCGCATCCGCTGTAAAATTACCTCCTGATTTTCAGAAAGTGGTTCCAAATTTAAATGAGAATGAATATCAATATATTGTAGATTCATAAAATGATCATAGCATAAATACAAAAATAGAGGAGCGCCTATGACACTCCTCTATCTACTATGAATTAATTACTTCTATATGTTTTCCTGCTGCAACACAATCAGTACAAACAACATGCAGATGACGACGAATGTTTCCATTATTCACCACATTACTGGTTGTAGTACCACAAATCTCACAATTACCGATTTCTTGAGTATCTTCATCAAATGCCATACGCATGCGTCCGTCGAATACGAACATGTTTCCTTCCCATAATCCTTTACTACCGTATTTCTCACCATATTTTGCAATACCTCCATCTACTTGATATACCTTTTCATATCCTCTGTTTTTCATCATAGCAGAAAGGATTTCACAACGAATCCCTCCGGTACAATACGTTACGATTGGTTTGTCTTTATGTTTACTGATTTCACCATTTTCAATATCATTGATAAATTCTTTTGACGTTTTTATCGGCGGAACAATTGCATTTTTAAACTTTCCGATTTTTGCCTCGTACTCATTACGTCCATCATAAAAAATTACATCATCACCATATTGTGCGACTAATTCGTTCACCTGTTCTGGTTTCAGATGAATTCCACCATTGGTTACCCCATGTTCATCAACTGTAATTTCATCAGGTGCACCAAATGCCACAATTTCAGATTTTACTTTGACTTTTAATTTTGGAAAATCATCACGATGACCATCGCTCCATTTATAGGTGATTTTTTTCATCAAGTGATGTTTATTCATTTCTTTTATGTACGCTTTTACATCTTCGATCCCACCACCTAATGTTCCATTAATTCCATGGACACTGATTAAGATTCGCCCACGTAAATTCAAGCGTTCACATAAATGACGCTGCCAGTGCATAACGGTTTCTGGATCTGCAATAGGTACAAACTTATAGAAAAGAATAATTTTCTGTAGGGAGTTTTTATTGCTGATTGATGATAAATCTCCTGAATTCATACCTGTTCTATATCATAGATTTATGATTTTGAATAGATATTTTATTTTTTTATTAAGAATTAATTGACATAATTATATAAAATGCTATAATATAAAAAATTAATTTCTATGCAGAAAACACCTATCACATTCGAATTGAAACCCCGAACAACACTAAGTTTAACTTTACAACAAGAAGAAATGCTCTTTTTATCTAAATTCTATGAGTATGGCGTGACATCATGTCATCCGAATGAATTTGAAAAATTTATAAAAAATGTTGAAAGATTAATTTTTTGGGGTTTAATTAAATTTAAAGAAGGAGCCCAAATAATTCATTGCAGCCTTACCAAGGCCGGAAAAAATTTAATAAAGGCATTACAAGATAGTGCCCCAATCGAATATTAGAAAACAAAAAGCCATCACCTCTATGATGGCTTTTATCTTAATGACCATGTTCAGCTTCTGCTGCCATTGCCTCTGCTTTGTCTTTATGAATAGTCCCTTTTGGATGTTCTGGAGGTGTATAAATTGAATATAACTTCATTGCAACTTCGCCAGTATTGATCACGTTGTGATTCATGCCTGCTGGAATAATAATTGCAAAATCATCCTCTATATCATATTCCTGTTCACCAACAATAGCTTTTCCTGTTCCTTGTTCAATTCGTAAAAATTGATCAGTAGTGTGGTGTACTTCTGCACCGATATCTTCACCTGGTAATAATGACATAACGGTCATTTGTAAATGTTCACCTGTGAACATCTCTTTTCGGAAATTATCATTTCCTAATGTCTCGTCTTCAATA
>CALDKO010000124.1 GCA_937898165.1 uncultured bacterium
ACACGACGCTCTTCCGATCTCGTAAGAAGATTGTAACATTGGTAAAAGATTCATTTATGGATCAATAAAAAAACCTATTTAAATAGGTTTTTTTATTTTACATATTGAGTAAATTACAGTATCTTTTAGTTATTACTCATAAATTGGATTATAATGTACATATGGAAACAAATAATGAAATAACAAAGGTAGGTATTGGGGTAATGGTTATTAAGGATGGAAAAGTGCTATTAGGGAAACGCAAAGGATCTCATGGGGCAGGGGAGTATGCTTTTACAGGAGGTCATTTGGAATATCTAGAATCGTTTGAAGAATGTGCGAAACGGGAAACATTTGAAGAAACAGGGATTACTATTTGTAATGTTCGTTTTTTGTGTGTTATGAACTTGAAACAATATTTACCAAAACATTATGTTGATATTGGGTTGGTTGCTGATTGGGAAAGCGGTGATCCAGTGGCTATGGAACCAGAAAAGATAGAAGGGTGGGATTGGTATCATATTGATGAGTTGCCAGAACCACTTTTTACCACGATTACTAATTATATAGAGGCTTATAAAACAAATAGAAATTATTGGGATGCATAGTAATGTATAAAAAAAGACTCAAGTTTCCCTTGAGTCTTTTTGTTATTCTATTATTTCCCCAAAGAAACGATTACTGGGGGCCAAATTTCCTATTGGTTCATTGGTAAACCCCGGACCTGTACTCTTTTTTAAATTATCAACCTCACCAGTTACTTGATTAATCCAACAATGTAAATATTTTTCACATTTTGGACATTTAATGTAGACGAGGCTGGATATTTTTGCTTCCCTTAGGCATTTTTCCATAAGAATTTCATATGCAGAAGGTAGTGCATGTATTAATTCCTTTTTAGGTTTTTGCTTCTTTTTTCTGGAAACTTCTTTAGATTCTCGAAGGATATCTTTTTGGTTTTTTCTGATTTCTCCGGTAATACCATTATTACAACACGGACATTTAAATTTCTGTGTAAGTTTATTTTCCTTTGCCATTTTTTTCTTTATCTAACCATTTTCACATAGTAAAGTCAAATAATACAATTATTGTTGTTTCCTCATAATGAACCAGGTCATCATAGTATTAGTAATAATCATAGCAATACTGTGAAACATGGTTGCGATATTGTAAGCCTGCAGTGCGCCCAGAGCGAGAAAATGTCGCGCAGCATTCATGCTGTACAGAATTGGGTTTTCTGTTTCTGGGTGAATCCATGTTTTACGTAATGTTGGAATGAAACCTATAATATCAATAGTCACTACAATGATTACAGAAATAGTTGGATCGTTAGTTAATGCCCATGGAATCAACCCCAGCAGTGCAATAACCAGGAATACAGTGTCAGTTTTAGTTACATGCTTGAAACCGTTTTTTAATGAAAATAAAAAAATGATCAAGGTGAATATTTCTGATGCAGCTGTTGGGATTGCGCCCACTCCTGCACCTTTTGCAAGTTGTCCAAAAAAAGTTACTGCAGAAACAATAGTCCACACAAACCATGTATACGCGTGGGGTTGTATTTTCCCCTTGATTACATCACGTAGGTAGGGGACATTACCAATAATAGCGAGACATGCCGCAATGATAGCCAAAGTTAATTTCATAGATATACAGTATACATGTATTATGAAAATAAATAAAAACCACCCAGCTGGGTGGTTTTTATTTATTCTAATGTTATTTTTTTAATTGCAATATCTACTAACGGCTGGTCACCTTCGTTTGTTTTTGTATTTACGATTGCATCAACAACATCCATTCCTTTTATTACAGTTCCAAAAACAGTATGTTTTGGATTTAGAAAAGTATTATCTGCAACGTTAATAAAGAACTGTGAACCGTTTGTATCAGGACCGCTGTTTGCCATTGCAATGGTTCCACGGATATTATTATTGGTTGGTTTTATTTCATCAGCAAATTGGTATCCTGGCCCACCGGTACCCCAACGATTATTCATAGAAAAAGGTTGTTTTGATAATGGGTCTCCACCTTGGATCATGAATCCTGCAATAACACGATGGAATTTTGTTTCGTTATAGAAACCTTCACCTGCTAACTTGGTGAAATTGTTTACGGTGTTTGGGGTATTTGTATTATCTAATTTAATAACAATATCACCCATGGTTGTGGTAAGTGTAGCTGTCTGCATAATTTTTGTTTTCTCGCCGTTATTATTTTCTGGTAATGGTTGTTCAGATGTAGTAGCTGTTTGTAATGTAGGATCTATCACAAGAGGTGTTTGATCGGAATCAGTTGTGGTGTTTGTTCTGGTAATACCAATTACAACTAATACACCAACAATAATTAATATTCCAATACTAATCCAGATATAATTTTTTGAAGATGATTCGTCCATAGTTTATAATCGTAATAGTCTTTTAATCATACCGCGACCTCGTTTTAGTAATGTTCGATGTCGACTTTTTGATTCAGTAACTTGTTGAAATAGTTCATCTGATAGTGAATTAATAGCGGTGTATAAATCTTCTGAAACAATGTTCGCAAAATATTCAGCTTTTGGTTCAATAATACGTCCTTCTGCTTTGAATATATCGCCCTGTTTATGATGGTCGGTTGTTTTTCCAATTTCTACCACAATTCGTGCACTTGGATCTAAAATCTTTTCGAATTTTTTAAATTCTGTATTAACGTGATCATGTAGTGCGTCAGTAAGATCGATCCGTAACCCTGAAATATCAATGTGCATATAATTTTTTGATAATGACTCGATATCTCTGTCAAGTCATGATTACTACCGTTCAGCAAAGAGATTCATTCGGTACAACTATAGTATATCATATCTATTTTTATAAAAGACAATCAGGGACATTAAAGGACATAGATAATATAAGCGTATTTCGGTAGTTTTTAGAGCTATTTTCTTGGATTATTTTTTATTCTAAATATGGCCACTATTTTATGGATGTTTAGTACGTAAACCCTTGACAATTCAGCGTTTTTCATTAGTATAACTTATGTTTATTAATTAATGGGGCACCTCGAAAAAGGGTCCTGTGGAATGCGTATAGACGATAGTATGCAACATGAATTCAGATATTTTTCTGAGATTCTCCGTAGTATCGAGTACCTGTTCCCAAAACCAAAACTATATGGCAGAAGCTTTTGATCGTTCAAAGCCACACGTAAACGTAGGTACTATTGGTCACGTTGACCACGGTAAGACTACTCTTACAGCGGCAATCTTGTCAGTGCTTGCACGACAGGGAAATGGATACGGTGCGGTTCTTAAAGGAATTGACGGTATCGATAAGGCTCCAGAAGAAAAAGCACGTGGAATTACCATTGCACTTTCTCACAACGAATACTGGACACCAGCTCGTCACTATGCACACATCGATGCACCAGGACATGCTGACTACATCAAAAACATGATTACAGGTGCGGCTCAAATGGATGGTGCAATCATCGTGGTTGCAGCAACAGACGGAGCTATGCCACAAACTCGTGAACACGTATTGCTTGCAAAACAAGTAGGTGTTCCAAAAATCGTAGTATTTTTGAACAAGTGTGACATGGTTGATGATGCTGAAATGCTTGAACTCGTTGAAATGGAAATGCGAGAATTGTTAACTAAACAAGGATACGATGGAGACAACACTCCAATTATCCACGGTTCAGGATTGAAAGCTTTGGAATCAACATCAAATGATGATCCATGGGCTAAAAAAGTTCTTGAATTGGTTGAGGCTTTGGATACTTATATCCCAGAACCAAAACGTGAAGTTGATAAACCTTTCCTAATGCCTATCGAAGACGTGTTCTCAATTGAAGGACGTGGAACTGTAGTTACAGGAAAAATTGAACGAGGTATGGTTAAAGTTGGAGAAGAAGTTGAAATCGTAGGTTTGAAAGATACTGTTAAAACAACAGTAACTGGAATCGAAATGTTCAACAAACAATTACAAGAAGGAATGGCTGGAGACAACGCCGGAATCCTACTACGAGGTGTTAAAAAAGACGACATCACACGTGGACAGGTTCTTGCAAAAACTGGATCAGTAACTCCACACAGTCAATTTGAATGTGAAGTATATATTCTTTCAAAAGAAGAAGGTGGACGACACACACCATTCATGAATGGTTACAAACCTCAATTCTACATCCGAACTACTGACGTAACTGGAGATGTAACATTGGCAGATGGTGTTCAAATGGTTATGCCAGGAGATACTGTTAAATTTAATGTAAAATTGCTTGCACCTATTGCTCTCGAAGACAATACTCGATTTGCGATTCGTGAAGGTGGTAAAACAGTCGGGGCAGGAGTGGTAACTAAAATTATCGCCTAATCTTGCAGTTTCACGACATCTTAATTATGAGTTGTCGTAAATTGTTCCCTTGATATGACTACTACTGATAAAAAAACAGGGGAAGCGATTCTGCGGATTCGCGTTCGTGCGTATGAAAACAAAGTGTTAGATGCATCAGTAAAATTAATTATTGAAACTGCAAATCGACACGAAGCAGCCATTCGTGGACCCGTACCGCTTCCTAACGAAATTCGAAAGTACACAGTCAATCGTTCTACATTCGTCCATAAAGACGCTCGTGAACAATTTGAAATTCGTGTACATAAACGTTTGATTGATATCATCAATCCAGCACCAAAATTGATTGAAGCATTAACATCTCTTTCACTTCCGTCAGGAGTAGAAATCGATGTAAAAATGATGTAATCAATTGGCGCACGTCCAGGCGTCGCCCGGAGATCAGAATTTTTCTATCAACAATATACAAGTCGAGACCTTGTATATTAGCGAGATGATTAATTCTGATTTCTCTTGTGACGCCTTGGAACTTATTAACAACAGTTCGTGTTTATAATATTTATTACTATAAACCGCCGGACTACCTCATGTTTCTTAGGTGAAGGCACCTGACAAACCGCTGAACTAACTATTGTTTTTCATTTTTGAAAAACTTTGTTTAACTATGAAAAAATATATTTTGGGTGAAAAGATCCAAATGACACAGTATTTCGATTCAAAAGGAATGGCTCATGCTGCAACATTGGTATCTGTACAACCAATTACGGTAACTCAGGTGAAATCAGTTGCGACTGATGGATACGACGCAGTTCAGGTTTCTGCCGGAACTCGCAAAGAAAAAAATATTAACAAACCACAACTCGGACATTTTGGTGATTTAGGAAACTTCCGTTACTCAAAAGAATTTTTGGTAAACAGTGATGAGATTTCTAATTACTCAAAAGGAAATGTATTATCAGCAGATCAATTTGCTGAAGGTGATACTATCCGTGTTTCAGGTATCTCAAAAGGTAAAGGTTTCCAAGGTGTTGTAAAACGTCATGGATTCCACGGGGGGCGACGTTCACACGGTCAAAAACACAGTGAACGAGAACCTGGATCAATTGGTGCCGGTGGAATGCAACGCGTTATGAAAGGAATGCGTATGGCAGGACGAATGGGTAGTGACCGAGTTACTGTCCGAAATCTAACTGTTCTTGCGGTCGACCCAAAAACTAACATCATGGTAGTGAAAGGTGCTGTTCCAGGAAAACGTGGAACATTGCTAGAAATTACACAATAATTATATGGCTACTAAAACAATAACAAAAAAGAAAGCTGAAAATATTTCAGCTCCATTGTATGCAGCATCTGGAAAATCAGCAGGAACTGTTGAATTGACTGGTGCAGTATTCAACCAACCATGGAATGCAGATTTGGTTCACCAAGTAGTAATTGGAATGCAGGCAAATGCTCGAACAGGACTTGCACATACTAAATTCCGAGGTGAAGTTTCAGGAAGTGGTGCAAAACCTTGGCAACAAAAAGGAACAGGTCGCGCTCGACACGGTTCAAAACGTTCACCAATTTGGATAGGAGGAGGAGTGTCACACGGACCACGTAATGAAAAAGATTATTCAGTTAAAATTAACCGAAAATCTAAAACAGTTGCATTGTTCGCTACTCTTTCAGAAAAATTACGAAAAGATAGAATGTTATTCGTTGATGCAGTTGATTTATCAAATGCAAAAACAAAAGACGCTGAAAAATTCTTGAAAAACCTTGAATCAATTACAGGATTTGAAACAATCAATACTGACAAACCAAACAACATTTTGTTAGTAATGCCAACAATTTCTGAAGTTGTTCGAAACAGTTTCCGAAACATCAATCATGTTACATTGGTTGAAGCTCGAAACATCAATCCGGTCGACGTAATGAAATATCGTTACATGATTATCAGTAATCCAACAGATACACAGGCATTCTTACTTACTAAAAAAGGTGCTGTGAAAAAATCTGTATAATGTATGGCAAAAAAATCATTGATAGTAAAACCAGATGAGAAAAAATTACCTACAGAACTTGCAGGTATCATCATCGGTCCACGGATTACTGAAAAAGCTGCGTATAGTGCAGAACAAAACGGATATGTATTTGATGTTGCAACTCGTGCAAATAAAATTCAAATATCTCGCGCAATTAAAGCACTGTACAATGTTAATCCGGTAAAAGTAACTGTTTCTGTAAAGAAACCAGTTGCCGTATTCATTCGTGGAACACGCGGAATGAGTAAACTAGAAAAGAAAGCAACAGTTTTTCTACCTAAAGGTGAAAAAATTGAAATCGCATAATTTCCTTAGGCAAGAATTATTATTAATTAGATAGGTACCAGCAAGCCTTATTGGTACCAATAGATATATGTATGGCTATTAAAACTTATAAACCAACATCACCATCACGTCGTAACATGACCGGTATTAATTACCGAGATGTGTTGACTGCAACTGAACCTCACAAGGCTCTTACATTCGGTCGAAAACGACATGTTGGACGAAACAACAACGGACGTATTACTGCTCCTCATAAAGGAGGTGGGCATAAACGTTTGTATCGAGAAATCGATTTCAAAATGGAGAAAATCAACATTCCAGCAAAAATTGAAACAGTTGAATATGACCCAAACCGATCAGCATTTATTGGACTCGTTTGTTACGCAGACGGTGAACGACGATACATGGTATTGCCACAAGCTGTAACTGTTGGAACAACGGTTATTACATCTGCTGAAGCTCCGCTAACTCCTGGAAACCGTTTACCATTGGTAAATATTCCAGTAGGAACATTTGTATACAATATTGAAATCAAACCTGGAAATGGTGGAAAAATGGTACGATCAGCCGGAAGTTTTGCACAGGTTACTGCGCACAATGACGGACGTACTCAATTGAAAATGCCTTCAGGTGAAATTCGAACGGTATCAGATAAATGTTTTGCATCAGTTGGTTCTGTTTCAAACCCTGATTACCAATTGGTAAATCTTGGAAAAGCGGGACGATCACGATGGAAAGGTATCCGACCAACTACTCGAGGTTCTGCGATGAACCCGGTGGACCACCCACACGGAGGAGGGGAAGGAAAACAAGGTATTGGATTACGTCGCGGACCAAAAACTCGCTACGGAAAACAAGCCTATGGTGTTCGAACTCGAACTCCAAAGAAATATTCAAACTACGCGGTTGTTACACGTCGAAAGACAAAACGAAATCCAAATTAATGAATTACAAAAAAACACCTTTGGGTGTTTTTTTGTTTTTAAATGTATTTCTTGTTTTTATATGATACAATTTGTTTATATGAATTCGGATGAAAGCTTTTTGAAAAAACTTGATAACGACCTTACTACCGGACGAACTACCGGTGATGGAACGCGTGGGATGTTGCATCAGGAAAAATTACCACCTGTGGTTGATGATTGGGATGCGCCAAAGCCCGAGGATTTTACTGATGAAGTTATTGTTAAAAAACGCACAACACAGAAAAACTTTTTTAAAAAATTATTTATAGGGTCAATTATATTTGTATTTATTTCTGCTGGATTTTTTGCATTTTCATTATTTACTGGCAGAGCCAGATTAACAGGTGAAAATGTTGGTGTCACAGTTAGTGCAAAAACATTTGCAGACAGTGGGGAAGAGGTAAATGTAAAAGTCTCTATAACTAACCAAAATGCAGTTCCTATGGAATTGGCAAAATTAATATTCTCGTACCCATTGGGAACCGTTCGTGATCCAAACGCAGCAAAAGAAACCACTCGGGAACTTGGAACTATTGCACCAGGTGAAACTCGTGATGAATTATTTTCAATTCAATTGTTCGGAGAACAGGGGACAGAAAAAAGTTTGAAAGCGATGATTGAATATCGACTACAGGGGTCTAATGCAATTTTTGAAAAGACGAATTTAGCAAAATTAACACTTCGTTCATCATTAGCAACACTGGTTGCAACTGCGCCTGATACATTATTACCGGGTCAGGAGTTACCGATACAGCTGACTATTTCAGGTAATACTGCAAGCACTGTTGCTAATGCGCTTTTGGTTGCAGATTATCCTGATGGGTGTACCTATGTGAGTTCTGATATCGCTCCAACCCTTGATAAAAATGTTTGGTTCTTGGGAGATTTAACTGCAGGAACACAAAAACAAATTGCCCTTGTTGTGTCATGTACCGGGGTTACGGATGCAGAAAAAAATATTGTATTTACATTAGGAAACCAGGATCCATCAAATGAACGAATTGTATCAAGTGTCTATACCAGTGCAGCTCATCTGGTAAAACTTAGTTCTGCATTTTTGGCAACAACAATTCTGGTAAACGGAAAACCGTTCGATAGTACTGTTTCTATTCCACAAAACAGAGAGACCATGATTGATATTGATTGGAAGAGTACTGTAGATACGCCAACTACTGATGCAAAAATAAAGTTAGCATTTTCTGGTGGAGCCTTTGATCCAACAAAATTACGTTCATCAAACGGATATTTCAACAGTGCTGACAATACGGTTACGTGGACAGCTAATGAGGTACCGGCATTAAAAACAATTCAACCAAAACAATCTGGTAGATTGAGTGTTACGGTGATTCCTCGTTCAGGATTGACTAATTCATCAACACTGGACACCGCCGTTACGGTTGACGGGGTATTGTTTGGAGGAAAGCAGTCAACATTAGTTAATGCAACCACTGCCAAAATTCCTGTAGTAACTGACCTACAACTCATTCCAAAAGTATTACATTACTCTGGTCCAATACAAAACACAGGAACACTTCCTTTGGGTGTTGGAAAAGAAACAACCTACACCGTGGTTTGGCAGATTGCTAATTCTACTAATGCAGTAAATGGTGTAATAGTAAAAACAACATTACCAACAGGAATTACGTGGAGTAATGTTATTGCACCGTCAGCCAGTGCAAGTAGTTTGGTTTATAACGCAGTTACCAGAGAAATTACATGGAACGCAGGAGATATTCCTGTTGGTCAGGATGCGAAATCAATTGCCTTTAAGCTTGCGATTACTCCATCAACCAGTCAAATAAACACTGTTCCAAAATTAACAAACGATATAGTATTAATCGGAACTGACACGGTAACTAAAACATCACTCTCTCAATCCAAGAGAGCATTGGATACTCATTTGGTAGGGGACACATTGACAATTGGTGCAGATGGAAAAGTTATAAAATAAAAAACCACATATGTGGTTTTTTATTTTATAGTTAGTATAAGAAATAAAAAAATCCCCCCTGGTTTGACCAAGGGGGGGTGTACCGGCGAATTGCCAAATGTCGCGATCCCAGAACCCCCAACTAGTATTATACGGGTTAAATCGGGCGGCGGCTGACGGCGCGGCGGTACTGTTTAGTTTTAAAGCGGATATATTCCGCGGCGATGACCCTCCTTCATAGGTCTGTTTCGGTGCCCAACCAATAAACTCTTGTGAGTAGGCGATCTTTGAAGGAAATTTCTCCATTCCCCCGGAAATATAACCGGTCCGGGTGTATACCCTGCATTCATGCGTTATCGCAGGGTTATAAATACAGTATATCATATAATATAAAATTGTCAAGTTTTTTAATAAAAAACCTGTGGAAAACTTTAATAAACTATGTTACTATCAATCTATTATGGAAAACAAAGATGTAATGGAAAAAATCGTATCATTATGTAAACGCCGTGGATTTATTTACCAAGGATCTGATATTTATGGTGGATTGGCAGGAACATTTGATTACGGACCTTTGGGAGTGTTACTTAAAAAGAATATTGAAAATCTATGGTGGAAACGATTTGTACTTGATCGTGAAGACATGTATGGAATTGATGCATCAATTTTAATGAATCAGGAAGTTTGGAAAGCATCAGGGCATGTGGGTGGTTTTTCTGATCCGCTGGTGGAAGATTTGGAAACAAAAAAACGATATCGCGCAGATCA